>JAAYUJ010000710.1 GCA_012517775.1 Deltaproteobacteria bacterium | reverse complement strand
ATCAATACTGGAAGAAGCCGTTTGGGGACTGTTCGCCAAAGCAGATGCAATCAACCTCCCCAGTTCCTCGTGGCTCAGGGGTTTCATGGCAAGAGCATGGACCCCGGTTCGGACAATCTCCTCCTCGGTCATTCTTTCGCTGTAACCCGTGCAGAGGATGACCGGCAGTCCCGGTCTTATCCGGTGGACCTCTCTCGCCAGCTCAAGACCGGTCATTTCCGGCATGGTGTAATCAGTGATCAGGAGATCAAAGTCATCAGGTTTGGACCGGATGAGGTCCAGGGCTTCGCTGCTGCTGCTCAGTGCCCGCACGTTGTACCCCAGTTGACTGATAAGCTTTCCCCCAATATCTGCAATCATCTTCTCATCATCCACGAAGAGGATTCTCCCTGTCCCCCGGGAGGGGGTGACAGAGACCTCTAATCCTGTCTTCTCCCCCTTATCCGCTTGTGGGAGAAAAACATGGAACCTGGCCCCCTTCCCCGGTTCACTCTCCACAGTGATCACTCCCTCATGGCGCTTGACGATCCCTTGCACCACGGCCAGGCCCAAACCGGTCCCCTTTCCCGTGTCTTTGGTTGTGAAATAGGGGTCAAAGATGCGCTCCATGACCGAAGGGCTCATACCTTCCCCCGTATCGCTGACGGACAGATGCAGATACCTGCCAGGCTTCACTTCCCTAAACCGCCTGGCGGATTCCTGGTCCAACTCCTCTGCGGTGAGGTCTACGGAGAGGGTGCCTTTGTCGTTCATCGCGTGGGCGGCGTTGGTGCAGAGGTTGACGATGATCTGGTGGATTTGCGTTGGATCCGTAAGCACCGTTTCCGTGTCACATGCAATGTTCCACTCCATGGCGATGGTGGTGGGAAGGGATGCCCTGAGCATTTTGAGGGCTTCTTTGATTACCGGAGCCACCATGACCGGACTTCTTTGGTAACGGCCATTCTGACGGCTGAAGACAAGAATCTGCTTCACCAGATCCCGTGCACGACAGGCTGCCTTCAGAACCTGCTCCAAATCCTCTTTCACTTCCCGCTCCCGGAGGGGGAGTTTATGGAGAGCCATCTCCGTGTATCCCATGATGGCCGCCAAAATGTTGTTGAAATCGTGAGCAATTCCACCGGAAAGGGTCCCGATGGCTTCCATCTTCTGAGCCTGATAGAGCTGAATCTGAAGCTTCTCCTTTTCCTCCTCCGCATTTCTCCGCTGGAGGATCCTCCACATGGCATCCATGAGCAGGGTCAACTGGCGGACGTCCGATTCGTCGTATGGCTGCCCCTTGTTGCCCACACCCGCCACCAGCGCAATTCTCGCCCCATCGAATATGGGAACGTTCATATGGCGACGGATTTCCACATGACCCTCCGGATACCCTTTCTTTAAAGGGTTGGCTGTGGAGTAATCGTTCGTGATGACGGCTCTCCTCTGACGCATTGCTTCACCCCAGAGGCCTGTTTTATCCACTTCGTACACCAGTGGCCTGTCCTCCATGAAGCAGCCCTCCATGGTATTGTCCGACCAGGCATACATGTTCAGGATCGTCTCGTCCTCGCTGGCGAAAGCCAGGTAACCCATTTCGCTTCCTGTAAGGCGCACTCCCTGTTCCAAAGCATACTTCGCCACCCCGTGAGGAGAGAAGTCGGACATATGGCTGATGGCGAGCAAAGCTTCGAGGCGCATCTCGTTCAGCTTGAGGACGTCTTCCGCTTTCTTGCGCTCAGTGATATCGCTCAACACATGAACCGCACCGATCTCGTTACCCCTCTCATCGAGCAAGGGAGAGACAGCCACATTGAAGACGCGGTTCGAAAAGGTCCATTCCCGTTCCCCCTCGAGCATGACTTCTTTCCCTTCCGGTCGCTCCACGCTGGGGCAGATACTCAACCACGATTCTCCGGTGGGGAATAACTCCCGGCATGGTTTCCCAATGACTTCGACCGTGGCTTTGCCAAGGAAATCCGAGGCGGAACGGTTCAGACGGATGACGTGGTTGTTCTGGTCCAAAATGAGAATGAGATCAGCAACCGAATCAAAAGTGCGCTCCCAGTCGCGGGCGGCATTCTCGAGAGATCTAAGGGCATTGTCCAGTTTTCCGCACATCTCATGAAAGGCGTGGACCATCACCCCAATCTCATCCCCACCTTTGATGTCTTCCAGTTCAGCTTCGAGTCTCCCCGCCGTTTCTAGAAAGGGTCCAGGTCCCCTGGCCGCCGAATTCCCCATGCGCAAAGCCACATCCCGGAGCTTCATCAATGGAGCGGTAGTATTTCGAATGAAAAAAGCACCCAGCAAAATGGTGACGAATACGGCCAGCAGAACGCTGCTCACCAATCGAAGCGCTGCCTGGAGGATGGGGGCGTATGCTTCGCTTTGGGGCTGCTGAGCCACGAAAAGCCAGTCAGTGTCGGGAATGCGCCGAATCGACGCAAGCATGGGTACCCCTTCGGAGTTGACCGTTTCACATTCCCCCTCGAATCCCCGCAGAGCTGCATCCCACATGGAGTTCACACCCTCGGGGACATCCCTTTTCAGCACCCTTTCGTCCCGAGGATGAAGAATCATGGTACGCGCCGAATCAAATGCATATACATAGCCACTCTGCCCAATTCTGGTCATTCTGAGCCCACCGAGGGCTCTGGGTGAAAGAAGCTTCATGGAACAGCCCAGAACTCCAATCATTTTCCCGGACCCGTCATGCACGAGGGCCGTAAAGGTGAGCACCGGCTCACCGGTTCTTGCCGAGTAGTAGGGCTCTCCAATGATCCCTCGCATCTCGCGCATGGTGCGCTGATAGTATTCCCGATGAGCGAAGGATTTGCCTTTGACCTCGGGGTGCACGGGAAAATCAGCCCAGAGAATGCCCTCGGTATCGAGGAGGAACAACCCGTTCTCAAAGCTCGGAAAGAACCCGTACATAGCTTGAAGTTGCTCCTCGATGATTCGCACATCCCGCCTTTCCAATGCCTCTTTGGGCAGACAAAAAGCGATGGCCTGCGCTTCGTTCATCCTGTGCTCGATGACCCTGGCCGCAACGACGGATGATGTGGATGTCACCCCGTTGAGACCGTCAAAGACAGAAGCTCTGAGGGAATCCTTCAGATGCTGCAGGTAGCAAGTGCCGGTGATGGCATAGGCACTCAGGATGGTCGCGGCGAGAATCAGGGATGTTCTGGATCGAAGAGTCATAAGACTCACCCCCGGTGTTATTCAGTTCACGGGCCCGTGAGGGTCCCGGGGAAGGCCACTGGTCGTTTCCCTGTCATGATCTTCCTTTTGAAAGAGTATCGGAACCATTTGCGCTTCCACAAAATGATAATATACCTCTCTTTGATTCGGTTCTTCAATTCTTGTATCGGACTGTCATCGATTCCCAAAAAAGGACCGCCCCAGTGTTCTTGATTTGAGAGAAGTTGAATCACCGGGGAAGATGAAATACAGAAGCATCTCGAGACTGTCTTCTTGCCTTTCCACAGCGCGTATACAATAATCCGAAACAATGACTCCCTGGTGAAATTGGTGTCATCAGTCATTTTGCCTTTCAACATTCAGATATATCGTCGATTGTGATGAAGATTCCCAACACGACATCACCGAGCACTTTCGCTTCCTATCCCGTTGCGACCAACGGAAGGCGGCATTTCAGGATGAGGGTCGCGGCAGCCCTTGCCTCCCTCCTGGTGGGAGCAGGGTTGGTAGGAGCTAAATTCTATGTCTTCAGGATCACTGGTTCCTCTGCATTTCTTTCCGACGCTCTGGAATCCATTATCAACGTGGTCGCATCCGCGTTCGTGCTCCTGAGCATACTCCTCGCATCCAAGCCCCCTGATGCGTCACATCCTTATGGTCATGGGAAGATCGAGTACTTCTCCGTAGGCTTTGAAGGGGCACTCATCATCGGTGCCGCCGTTGGGATCCTGCTCCAGGCCTGGCCCCAAATCCTCAATCCAAGACCGCTGCCCAATCTCGAAAGCGGCCTCCTCATTTCGGGTGCCATCAGTGCCGTCAACCTTATTCTCGGAACGGTTCTCATTTCCCTGGGAAAGCGCACCCAGTCCATTACCCTCGTGGCGGACGGCAAACACGTGCTCACCGATTTCTTCACATCTTTGGGTGTCATCCTGGGGCTGTTCCTGGTGTGGCTCACCGGATGGATCTGGATGGACGGTGCGGTGGCCTGCCTTGTTGCCGTAAACATCCTTTTCACCGGATGGCGCCTGATCAGACATTCTTTCGCGGGCCTCATGGATGCATCGGACCCGGAACTCCTTGAGGAGATTACCTGGATATTGAAAAAGCAGAGGAAGAAGGAATGGATCAATATCCATCAGCTCCGGGCCCGCCGCTATGGCAGCCATGTGCATCTCGATTTTCACCTCATTCTTCCCCGGACATTCACCCTCGAAGAGGTGCACCATGAGGTGAAGGAACTGGAGAGAATCTTCAAAGCGAGGTATGGCGAAAGGGCTGATGTCAACATCCACGTCGAACCGTGCAAGAGCATCGAGTGCCCCATATGCGGCCACGGTCCGTGCCGTTGCCGATTGGAACCTCCCAGAGGACTGCGCATCTGGAACAAGGAAGACATCACCGGCGCATATGTAAGTCCCCCTCAGGGCGGGGCCGTATCAAAAGAAGAGGAGTAGTGATCCAGAGCAGGAACCTCCAATCATATTCCGCACGACCCTCCCCTGCCCCACCCCTTTCAACAGGGGAGTCATTTTTCAGACGACTTTGGATACCTCACCGTTCCTCAAGGCAAATCAGAGGAAATCCCACTATGTGTATTGAAAGAAGAGCCAGGGATGTTTACAACCAAAGCCACCCAAAGCCGACGATCCGAAATGAGAAGTATGCCTTATCCGACAAAGCATGGAGGCCGTCCCAACGGAGAATATGGAGAGGAACTTTCGCATTGAAAAGGACATTCTCGGGGAACTCCCCGTACCTACTGAAAAGCTCTATGGTATTCACACGGTACGGACTTTGGAAAATTTCCCTCTCACCGGGCGGCCGCCTCACCCTGCTCTCATTTGTGCCTTCGGTGACGTGAAGCTTGCCTGCGCCCAGACGAACCGCAGTCTGGGCGTCTGGAGGGATGACCCCGAGAAGGCCGAGGCCATCGAAACAGCCTGCATGGAAATGGCTCAAAATCTCCTCACGGAGCATGTGGTTGCAGATCGTCTCCAGGGGGGAGCCGGAACCAGCACCAACATGAACGTCAACGAAGTGCTGGCCAACCGCTCCCTGGAACTGCTCGGGCTGAATCACGGTCGTTACGACAGGGTTTCGCCTCTGGATGATATCAACCTGCACCAGTCCACCAACGACACGTACCCTACCGCCCTGAGGCTTGCGGCAATTCGGGGTCTGAGAAACCTCGAGACCTCAGTCATCGCCCTTCAGGAGGCATTTCAAACCCTCGAGAAACGTTTCGCCCATGTGGTGAAAGTGGGACGCACACAACTTCAGGATGCCGTGCTCACCACCCTGGGCCGAGAGATGGGCGCCTATGCTGAAGCTTTCAGTCGGGATCGCTGGCGAATCTACAAGTGCGAGGAAAGGCTTCGAGTCGTCAACCTGGGGGGAACCGCCATCGGGACAGGTCTGGCCGCTCCCCGCGATTTCATTTTTCGGGTGACGGACAGTCTGCGGGCCAACACCGGCATCGGGTTCGCCAGGGCTGAGAACCTTGTGGAAGCCACCCAGAACATGGATGTCTTCGTCGAGGTCTCGGGAATCCTCAAGGCTTGTGCAGCGACCCTTCTGAAGGTTTGCACCGATCTGCGCCTCATGGCCAGTGGACCTGAAGCAGGCCTTGGCGAGATCCGCCTGCCCGACCGTCAACCCGGTTCATCCATCATGCCGGGGAAGGTCAACCCTGTCATTCCCGAAGCTGCCAGCCAGGCAGCCATGTTGGTGTTCGGGTACGACACCGCTCTCACAATCGCCTGTGCCTCGGGAAACTTTGAGCTCAACGCGTTTCTCCCCCTGGTTGCCTTGTGCCTTCT
>JAAYUJ010000709.1 GCA_012517775.1 Deltaproteobacteria bacterium | reverse complement strand
TTGCCGTGTCAAGGTATATTTGAAGGGATTGTGGAGGTTGTAAAGCTCAAGATGAGAGTCTTTGTGGGTGTCGAAGAGATTGCTCGATCCATAAGGAACCCGGTGCTCACCATTGGAAATTTTGACGGAGTCCATCGCGGTCATCAGGCTCTGTTTGAAAGGGTAAAGGATTGGGCGAAGAAGCTCAACGGAGAATCGGTCGTCATGACCTTCTTTCCCCAGCCCCTCAAAGTGCTGGCTCCCGAGACCGGGCCGCCCCTCATTACACTGCATGAGAAGAAGGTGGAGCTCATCGCCTCGTGCGGGATCGATGTGACCATTGTCATCCCCTTTGACAGGGAGTTCTCCCGAATATCGGCTCCCAGTTTCGTGAAGGATATTCTGGTCGAAAAGATTGGCGTTAAAGCCCTTGTCGTCGGCTACGATTACCGTTTTGGCCACGGTCGGGAAGGGGACATCGATTTTTTGCGCCAGATGGGGGACGAATGCGGTTTCTTCGTGGACATTGTCTCCGGGATGCGTGTGGACGAGACGTTAGTGAGCAGTACCCTCATCCGTCAGCTCATCAAGGACGGGGAGCTCAGGGAAGCCTGCCGGCTCCTCGGCCGACCTTACGAGGTGAGCGGTACCGTTGTGACCGGGAGAGGAAGGGGAGGGAAGCTCCTGGGTTTTCCGACGGCCAACGTGCGCCTCTCCGGACAAGCCTGCCCGCGGCCGGGAGTCTATGCGGTCGAGGCGGAAGTGAACGGATCCCGATACGGTGGAGCTGCCAACCTCGGGTACAATCCCACTTTCGGCGACGATGAGCTCTCCCTGGAAGTCCACATTTTCGATTTTGACAAAGACATCTATGACAAGCCCATCTCCGTAAAGTTCATCGACCGGCTTCGGGACGAGCAGCGTTTTTCCGGTTTGGACGAGCTGGTTCGGCAAATCCGAATGGATGTTGCCAGGGCCAGGGAGATTCTCTCTCGCAAGGGAAATCTGGTTTGCCTCCACGGTTTGACTGAATCGAAACAGCCTCTTGCACAAGGGGATGTGATGGAAAATACCGGCGCCTGATGGCCGGCTGAAAGCAGACCCCCTTCGAAGTCGCTTATGCTTTCCCGGACTCTCTCCCAGATGAAAAACCCGAAATGGAACGATCCAGCGGGACTGTTTCATCACCAACGTTCCCGTGGAAAACGAATGTAATATGGAGATCTTATCCACGGCATGCGTAATTTCCCAATAAGCAGGTCGGGATTCCAATCCCGACAGCTTTTGCGCCAGGGTGTCAGGTATACAAACCCGACCTATAAAAATATTATTGCCAGGACTTTTTGAGAAGTCACCAGGGTGCCTGCTCTTGGGGACACATCCGGTTGTTACGCGGATGATTCCTCAAATTCGGGTGATGTCAGCCCTGTCGAGACGTGACCCCGCCGCGGAGAGGGCAATCAAACAGTGATGCGGTCATCTGATGTCTCCTCCGACACATCACGAGACGCACTGTAGTAGCCTTCCTCCAGGAGTTCCTCCACACTTTCCTGCATACGCAGGATGAGAGGATACAGTGTTCGAGTGTCGAGGGCCGAGATGGGGACCGCATCGTGCCTTGCGGCCTGGATCTTTGTGAATTCCGGGTCCACACAGTCCATCTTGTTGAAGACCAACACCATGGGCTTCCGGTGCAGTTCCAGGCGTGAGAGGATACGCTGTACCGCCGCCATCTGCTCTTCAAACCGGGGGTTGCCGATATCGACCACGTGGAGCAGGAGGTCTGCGTCGGCAAGTTCCTCCAAAGTGGCTGCAAAAGCTTCGATAAGATCTTCCGGAAGGTCGCGGATGAATCCAACGGTGTCACTGATGATGACTTCGAAGTCCCTGGGAAACCTCAACCTTCTGCTGGTGGGGTCCAAGGTGGCGAACAGTTTGTTCTCCACAAACACGGAACTTCGGGTCAGGGCATTGAGAAGTGAGGATTTTCCCGCATTGGTGTACCCCACGATGGAGATGACAGGCAGAGTTTTCCTCAAGCGTCTGGCTCTCCGCTGGCCCCTGTTTCTGCGCACGGCTTCCAGTTCCCGGTCCAGTTGGGAAATTCTGTCCTTGATGCGGCGTCGATTGATCTCCAGTGTGGTTTCGCCGGGGCCCCTCGCTCCGATGCCTCCCGTGAGCCTGGAAAGGGCGTCGTCCTTCATCCCGAGGCGGGGAAGGAGGTATTTCAGTTGGGCCATCTCCACCTGGATCTTGCCTTCCCGGCTGTGGGCGCGTTGTGCGAAGATATCCAGGATAAGCTGGGTCCGGTCGATAACGCGAAGCTCGGTCGTATCGGTGATGGCCTTAACCTGAGAAGGGTTGAGATCCTGGTCGAAAATGAGCAGATCCACTCCCGACTGGAGCGCCCGCAAGACGATTTCGCTCAGTTTTCCCTTGCCGATCAGATACTTGGGATTGATTTCCCTCTGCCTTTGGATGATCGTTTCCACCGCCATGATGCCGCTGGTGCGAGCCAGTTCTTCCAGTTCGTCCATGGAAGTCCGTGCCGTCTGCTTGTCAGCAGCGGTCACACTGACCAGAATGGCCCTGTCCTCCTGTCTTGCGGATGGAATGGCCTGACGGCTTCTCTCGAGCTCGCTTTCCAGGGATTGAACCAGTTCCTGGAAATCAAGGCTGGGATCGTAACAGGGAATAGGGGGTAAGATCTCCCACCCGTTCGCCCCTTCCCTCCTCGACGGCAGGATGTGGGCGACTTCCAGGTCCGTGGCGCCCCCATGGATATCCACAAGAACGGCTGCAACACAATCCAGGCGCAGAAAGACCAAGTCCATAAGGTCCTCCTCAGTCAGGGATTCTTGTTGCAGATGGGTGTGCACGAGGCGCAGTCCTCGCAGGCGCCATCGACCGCCACGGCTTTTGGGAAGATCGGGGATGTACAGAGAACGCGGTCCCCCGGCTAGAACCATCTCCACCGAACCGCCGCGCCCCAGGAGGACCCCGATCTGTCTGCCACACTCAAAGGAGATGCGTGCAAGATCTCTAGCAAGGTCGGGCGAAATGATCTGCCGATGGGGTGTCCTGCGACGGTAGAGTCGCTCAAGGCGTTGACGGATGTTGCTCTTGAGGCCGCTGATGTTTCCAAATACTCTGGTTATGAAAAAACCTCCTGTCGGGTCATCAGATTCTTCGTTCGTCGATCAACCGCACCGCTTTTCCCTCGGTGCCCGGCAGAGCATGCGGTTCGACGAGTTCGAGGTCCGGTGTGATGAGGAGCTCCCCCCTGAGATCATGGGCAATTTTCTTCTGGATGCGCTGCAGGTGGCGCATGTCTTCCACGAAGATACGATCCGTGACTTCGACTCTCACGATCATCCGGTCGATGTTGTTCTCACGCCTCAAGATGATGACATAGTTGTTGCCCACTTCTTCAATATTCATTAAAACCTGTTCCACTTGAACCGGAAAGATGTTGACCCCCTTGATGATGAACATGTCGTCGCTTCGTCCCTGAATTCTATCCAAACGCAAGTGGACCCGGCCACACGAGCATTCCCCCGGGAGGATACGGGTGAGGTCCTTGGAGCGGTAGCGGATGATGGGCATGGCTTCACGGTTGAGGGTGGTCAGCACCAGCTCCCCGAGAGTCCCGTCCGGAACCGGTTCAAGGGTCTCCGGATCGATGATTTCGACAAAATACGCATCTTCCCATATATGCATCCCGCACTTGTAAGGACACTCAAAAGCCACCCCTGGTCCATTCATCTCAGAAAGGCCGTAGCTGTTGTAGACGTCGATTCCGTAAAAGTCCTCCACACGCCGTCGCACTTCCTCGGAATACGGTTCGGCTCCAAGATACGCGATCCTGAGGCTCAGATCCCTTTTGGGGTCCATGCCCATTTCAGTCATGATATCCATGAGACGCAGCGCATAGCTTGGGATGATGTGAAAAACGGTAGTGGAGAAGTCCTGCATCAACTGGATCTGACGTTTGCTGTTTCCCGCGCCGGAGGGAATGGTCAAAAGCCCGAGACGCTCAGAGCCGTAATGAAATCCCAGACCCCCCGTGAAAAGGCCGTATCCGGTCAGGTTCTGGAATGTGTCTCCGGGTCTTGCCCCCGTCATATACATGCATCGGGCCATGAGATCAGCCCAGTGGTCCACGTCGTGGCGCGAGTAGAATACCGCAGTGGCTTGGCCTGTGGTCCCGGAGGATACGTGGAGCCGCACGAGCTTCTCTCTCTCAACACACAGGAGACCGTACGGATACTGATTCCGCAAATCCGTCTTGGTGGTGAGGGGAAGTCTTCTGATATCCTCCAGGGTTCGGATACTTGACGGAGTGATCCCACATTCCCGAAATCGCGCCTGATAAAATGGAGAGAGGCTGACCTGCTCGATGGTCTTAATGAGACGCTGCAACTGAAGGGCGGAAAGCTCATCCCGGGAAAGGGCTTCTGCGGGCGCATCCCAGTATTGGTTCGTTCTGCTCATAATCTGATCTCGGCTGTAGGCTCAGGAGTCAAAACGGCAAAGGCGCCATGAAGC
>JAAYUJ010000134.1 GCA_012517775.1 Deltaproteobacteria bacterium | reverse complement strand
GAGCGCATGAAGCCTGTGCATTCGACTCCATTCTTCAGATGAAAAGGGCTCGCGAATCTTGGGGACATACTCCGAAGGTGCTGCATCGCTAATCTGAATATTTTCTGGCCATTCGAGCAGCGCGGTGTTCGCAACCTGATTGATGAGTTTCAAATCCTGGACTCCCTGTTTTTCCAAGCGAGCCCGAGGAAACAAATGATGCCGTTCGAGGGCTTTCTTCTTGGTCTTCATGTTAAGCTTCTCGGAAAGCCTCCGAAGATGCACTGCGTCATCTAATCGAAATCACCACATGATGCACTGAGCACCGACGAGAAACGGCTCAAATGGGAACAAGTTTCTCCTGCAAGGCTGCCATGGACAATACTCTTGCCAAAGGCATCGTTTACTTTTGATTTCCTCGTGCCCTTCGTGTCCTTCATGGTTGAAATGTGGTTGCTTTCCCCTGCGCTGCCATGTGTCCTTTGCAGTGAAAACAAAAAAAGGCCTTGCTCAGGCCCCTGTCTCTCATTCTACTTGGTACCCCACCGCCCGGAGCCTTTCACCCAGCGCCTTCCTGGCGCGGGCATCCCCGTGCACCAGTCGGATGGAACCGGGCTCTGCCGGCATGGACGCCACCCAGTCCATCGACCCCTTCTGGTCCGCATGGGCCGAATATCCCCCAAGAGTGTGCACACCGGCCCGAACCCGGATCCTCTCCCCATACAACTCCACACATCCCCCTGCCTTCCTCCCCCGACCCAACGCCCCAATAGACTCAACAGTCCCAATGACCCCATGACCCGACGACCCTATGACTCAACGACTCGATGACCCAATGACCCCCCTCCTTCTCACTTCATCCTTCGTGTCCTTCGTGGTTAAAGCCTGAGCGGAAAGCAGGCTACGGAAAGGAGCCCCGGAATGTCGGAACCTGCCGGGAAAAGACCCGGGTTCAAGCGAGCCGGCATGGGCTTGTCACCCATGTTTGAGTGATGCTTCGAACCCGCGATCAGCACTTGTCAGCTTGTGGCTGCCTCATTTTCGCCAATAGACGAGAAGCTCGTAATCTTCACCGTACCATCGGGGAAATGAGCAAAAATGTCGAGTGTCCCACCCATTGCCTCGATAGTTGCACGCAGCGTGGAAATGTAAATGTCGGTACGTTTTTCCAATTTGGCCACGTTGGGCTGTTTAATTCGCAGCCGCTTCGCAAGCATTTCCTGAGATAATCCCCGAGCACGGCGGAGCTCGTGCCAAGGCATCTCGGCAACCATTTCTCGATAACGTGCGTCGGAACGCGCGATTGCTTCGGGCGACATTTTGGCTTCTAGTTCAGAAAATTTACGAGCCATCTTTCAAGCCCTCCTTTCGCAGTGTTTGCAAGTGCTCATCATAGAGTCGATCTGCGATGGGCACATGTTCATCATACCAGCGATCGTCTCCGCTCTTCTCTCCACCGATCAGCAAAATTGCGCATCGACGGGGATCGAAGGCATAGAGCACACGGTAAGGTCGGCCGGTGTGTTGAATGCGCAGTTCACGCATGTTGCCGTGCCGTGAACCTTTGATGCCGCTGGAATGAGGGAATGGAAGTTTCGGTCCAAAGTCGCCCAAAAGCTTAACGCTGGCCAGGACCCTGGATGTGTATTCAAATTCCCGCCGTTTTGATCCTTTCGATCAACTCGACGGGGTCCATCACTTTGGGCCTATCGCCGTAATCGGCCTTGTTTCTCGTGGCAAGGAAGTCACAGCCGTTCCGAATGCATATCACGTACTGAACGGCGTCCTCAAAATCCGCCATATCCTCGTTAAGGGCCTCCCGGAAACCCTCTTCGTTGATATCAACAAGGCTGAACGTGTCAAGAATGTCAGCGATGAAACCCCGTGCCTTCTCCTTACCCGCGTGTTTGTGGACAATGTAAAAGATGTCGGTAATGCTGGTATTGGAAAGACACGCCGTGATTTCATTCTGCTCCGCAAGCCGCCACAAAAGCGCCGCATGCTCCACGAACGGAGCTTTGTTCAGAGCGATATCAAGGACGATGTTCGTATCAACGAGAACCTTCACGGGGTTTACCTTCAATTGCGGTCCTACGCTTGGCCTTCCAGTCTCCTAGCTTCGCCCCTTCGATTACGCCGACCCACCTGTCAACGGAGCTCTTTATATTTCTGACCTTCTCCAGGTCTGCTGCACGGCGTTCCTCCGCCTCCTCGGCATCGTCGAGAAAGACTACGAGGGCTCTGGCCTTGCGTATCCCCACCGGCTTTTGCTTAAGCTCCACGATGCCGTCATGGTAGACGGCCTCAACTGTCTGCAGCATCTTTTGCTCCCATTACCTGTTGTTTCAAGCGATTCTTCTCGATATACTCGTTTCGGTTGAGAAGTTGTGCTTTCAGATTGCTTCCTGTTTTATTGCAGGAGCTGCTTCCAGCTGCGACTGCCCACCATCGCGGCAGGATGCCGCTCCTACAGGAACGAAGCATTTCATCATCGGCGCCACGCAAAGCTTTCTCCCTGCGGTCTTTTCGAACGGTGGCTGGGGAAAGCACTCCCACGATGAGGTCTGGGTTCCCCCGGATATTTTCCCTGGTGATTTGCTTTTCGTCCCAGACCACCAGGACATCCGGCTGAACCACATCGTGCTGCGAAAGGACCACATCCGTTGGAGCGATGAATGGAGTACAGGGCTTGGCATTCAGCGCCGCTTCGAGGCGGCTGTACAAGCGAGCGGCAATTCGCTGGTGTGTCGTGGTCGGAGCGGGAGTCATATCATATGCTTCCCCGTCAATGAGCTCCCATCGCTCATCATCCTGCCATGTCAGGTACTCCGCGTAGGTGTATTTTTTGTTGTGTCCCTGGGTGAGTGGCATGAAGGTTCCCTTCCGACGACATAACCCACGACCATCTATAAAGTGCTGAAGCCGATTCGGCCCCCCCAAGCCAGGATCTATGCGGCCTTGATTTCACGCGCATGGAGTATTTCATTGGGGTGCATGAGGCGAACGTCCTTCGATTCCAGTGTGATGACCGCCACCGTATCACCCTTCCCTGTG
>JAAYUJ010000014.1 GCA_012517775.1 Deltaproteobacteria bacterium | reverse complement strand
TTTCCAACATCAAGCGATTGACCCAGCAGCAGCTCGATATCCTTGTTCTTATAGAAGCTGTCGATACGGTAGAGAGGATGACGACCCGAGAGGGCATCGAGTACCATGGCCAGAACCAGAGTCCCGGGTTTAGTCGCCATTCTGCTGGGCACCAACCGGTTAATCGTGTTGACAAGATCAATCCGATCGGCATAGGCTTTGATGATAGGAAGATGGTAAACATCATAGAATTCGATTTCCTGCAACTCGAACATGTTCCCTCTCCTGCGTTTGATAGGTCCAACACAAACCTCCAAACCCTTTCATACAGGAGAGTGAAATCTTTGTCCAGAGCCATTGTGAGGAAAAATCACTCCTCTAAACCTTCAAGAAGGTGCGGAATGTAAGTCAATCTTTCATTCTCCCTTACACGAAAACGATCGAGTTGTGCCGTCAATAATGCGTGCCATGCAAAAAAATCAGGCACCCCCTGAACACTTACGGCTAAGTAGCATTCAGTGAATGTCTCTCATATGATGCGCAGAGTTGCACATCAAGGGCTCTGGAAGAATTGCGCGGTCGAGATCACCATGCACCTTTCAGACTCATCCGGGTTAGTCCATGGTGGGCGGGGGCGAATCCCCTTGAAACCCTGGATGGCTGCTTGATATATACGAATGCGTATATACACAAAGGAAGGATTTTTCCATGCAGAAGGCCAAGGTATTCAACAGCGGGAACAACCAGGCGTTGCAGCTTCCCAAGGAGTTCCAGCTCCGGGGAAGAGAAGTCTATATCAAGAAAATGGGAAACTGTATCGTCGTCATCCCCGAGGATGACCCGTGGAGGAACGTGGAAGAAAGCGCCGCCCGATTCACCGACAATGTCTTTGAAGAAGGGCGCCGGCAGTTGCCGCTGCAGGAGCGGGAGCCTCTCGATTGACATACATGCTTGACACGAACATCTGCATTTGCACCATCAGGAAGAAACCCAGGAGTGTGTTCGGGGCTCTGAGGAAGCTTTCACCAGATTCCGTTGCGATTTCCGCGATCACCGAAGCGGAGCTGCGTTTCGGCATGTCCAACAGCAACAGGCCGGAGCACAACCACCGGGTTCTGGACGAATTCCTAGGTCCTTTCCAGGTCCCTTCCTTCGACGGTGCTGCCGCGATACATTATGGAGACATCCGTCTCCAACTGAAGCGAATAGGCACCCCCCATCGGAAGCATGGACCTTCTGATCGCCGCACACGCCAGGAGCTTGTCTGCCGCTTTGGTCACCAACAACGTGAGGGAGTTCGAAAGGGTCCCTGGGCTGAAATGGGAGAATTGGCTCTGATGTTTGGGACGGCAGGCGGAACGCACGGTGCATGCGGAGCCCTTCCAGGCCGGCGGTTATCTTCCTAGCTCTATGCCTCCGCGGAGAAACAGCCGACTGGATGGGCTTCCATAGTCCCCAGGAGTGTCTCGCCCTTTGGTGGGATTCCATCATCGAGAGTCGGCCGGAAGGAAGCAGCATTCAGGGGGTAAGTCTGAGCCATGTTTTTCTCAAAAGGTGCAGCTGACAGCAAATCGCTGTTTAGGGGACATGTTATCCTGCTAATTAGCGGACAAAACGCTCCCGCTTTGACATCTCTCCCCGGGACTCTCGTATGTCTTCATTTCAGTCTGTTTGGATCCTAGCCGCAAAAAACCCGCTACTCCCGCAAATTCAATCGTTTTGCAACATGGTCCTGTTTGCATTTCATGTCCTTTTCGGATTATCGTATGAACAATATGGCATCCTGTCTCCACTCCTCCAATCGTTACCGGGATGCCAACCAAAGAATATAGTCTACGATCGAACATTGATCAGTGCAGGTGGTCGCCTACCTGATGACACGCCGACTACAGATGGATTCAAAAGATCGAAGGGAGTCTTGATGGCATCTCTTGCAGAATCCGTGAAAGAAAAGCGCGAGGAAATCCTCAAGGTTGCCGCCCTTCGAGGCGCAACGAACGTGCGTCTTTTCGGGTCGCTGGCCCGAGGGGAGGAGAAAACCGGGAGTGATGTGGATCTTCTTGTGGATATGGAGAAAGGGCGAAGCCTGCTGGACCTCTCTCATCTTCTCCAGGACATGGAAGAACTTCTGGGCTGCCCGGTCCATGTGGTCGAACCAGAGGCCCTCCACTGGGCCATAAGAGAACGCATCCTGGAAGAGGCTGTGCCGTTGTGAAAGACGACAGGGTATACCTGATCCACATCCACGAGTGCATCGAGCGCATTGAGCGGTACACTGAAGGCGGCGAAGAGGCGTTCTTCGCAGACACCAAAACCCAGGATGCCGTATTGAGGAATCTTCACACTCTTTCGGAATCTACTCAACGCTTATCCGGGCCACTGAAGACAACCCATCCAGAAGTTGACTGGAGGGGAATCGCCGGTTTCCGGAATATCCTCGTGCATGACTATCTCGGCGTCAACCTGGTGCGGGTATGGGAGGTGGTCAAGCGCGATCTGCCGCATTTGAAGACGAAGATTCAGGGCATCATGCGGGAATTGGACTTGAGACCCTGAGAAGGTTTCTGTCAGAATCGATGTGCCCAAAATGTGCCCGTCAAGGTCAAAGTTTTCAAAACAGAATCAAACAAAACAAAAGTGGAAGGCGAAGAGCTTAAAGAATCAACGAGTTGCCATTTCAGCTCAAAGGCCTCCCCGGCAGTCTTGGACTCAGGATTCCAACGTCACGATCCTGGATGATGCCGAGCTCATTCTGGGAACGACCAGATTCCTTGGATGCACCCTGTGGGGGGACTTCTGTCTTTTCTGAGACGAGCTCAAGCCGACGGCCATGCGGGAGGCCCAGTTCGCCATGAACGACTACCAGCACATCAGGCTGGGAGCGGAGCAAACCTACAGGAAACTGCGATCCCAGGACACCTTCCATTTCCATCGGCGCTCCCTCGCGTTCCTCGAGCAGAAGCTCAGCGAGCCTTTTCAGGGGGCCACCGTGGTGATCACTCACCACGCGCCGAGCCCAAGATCGCTGAACGGTTCGGCTCGGGAGGAGCTCGTCAGTGCGGCCTACTGCAGCGATTTGGAGAGTCTGATCCTACGCCATCAACCGACCTTGTGGATCCACGGGCACATCCATCGGGCTGCCGACTACACCCTGGGGGAGAGCCGCGTCCTCTGTAACCCGAGAGGCTATGCGCCCCATTTATTGGTGGAGGGGTTCAGGCCGGACCTTGTGGTGGGAGTCTGACTGTTCCAGCCGCCGAAAGGGGCATGGAGGCAGAACCCGCTCGTTGGAAGGGGGACGCTCATACGTCCAGGAAATGGCGGCCGATGCAGGCGCTCCTGGTGG
>JAAYUJ010000708.1 GCA_012517775.1 Deltaproteobacteria bacterium | reverse complement strand
CCAAGTTACCAGGGACCGTGAGCCGTATTTTGAAGCCCTGAAATTCGGCAGTTTCGCAGAAATGGCGGAAGCATTTCGTTCGAAGCACATCCAGGTGGCTTTCATCATCGCCCCTGTTGCCATTGCACTGTATCAGCAGGGAGTACCGTTGAGGGTCGTCTACATCGGCAACCGTCACGAAAGCACGTTCATTGTGAGAAGCGGCCTGTCTGCCGGAGGATCTCGTGATCTTTCGGGCAAAACGGTCGCCGTTCCCATTCGCTACTCAGGTCATCTGCTGGCATTGAAAAGATACTTCCGCCAGCAGGGTCTTGATGAGACATCGGTGAGCATCGTGGAAGTGCCGCCGCCGGATATGCCCGTGGCCCTCGCTACGGGAAGCATAGACGGTTATTTCGTTGGAGAGCCTTTCGCAAGCACGTCGCTCAAGAGCGGCACAGGAACCAGACTGCTCAATGTGGAAGAGATCTGGCCGAAGTTCATCTGCAATCTCATGATCGTTCAGGAAGATCTGATCATGAGCCGTCCAGAATGGGTGCAGCAGCTCGTCTCTGCGGCAGTGAGGTCGGGACTCTGGGCCCAAGGCCACATCGACGAGGTCGTCCAGATCACTTCAAAATACTGGGGACAGGACCCCGAAGTGATTCGCTTTGCGTTCTCTGAACCTCGCGGTCGCATTCGTTTCGATATGTATTTGCCCGTAGAGGAAGAACTGCGGGAGATAGGATGCGAAATGCAGCAAGCGGGGTTTATCCAGGGGGAGCTGAAGCTTTCAGGAATCGTGGATGATCGGTTTGCACGGCGGGTGGATGTGTCTGATGTCCCCTCCATGAGGAATATTATCCCGCACCCATAATTTCTGCTGAGCAATGGGAAGGTTTCTGCCGACTATTGAGGGGGAAGGTGAAGACCGTTTCCAAAGACTCAAATGCTGAAATAACCTGCTGTGCCGAGAGAAGCAGGTTGAATTCCCCGGCATGAATGATTGTGGCAATTCGATACAGCCGGAAATCAGCATGATTGATTCCCGATATCGAGTAAAAAAACAGGATAAGACAAATGAAAATCCTTCTGGTAGATCCCGACGATATCCTTCAGGGAAAAATCCGGGAAATCGCATGCACTCTGGACGATCTCGAGGTTCTTTCACATAAGGATTTGGGAAATGCCCCCCTTGGTTCCCATAAAGTCGATGTGATCATTGGGGCCGGGGATTTCTCTCAGCTATCCAAAGTCATTGACACCCTTCTCGCCTGGCGCACTCATCCCCACACCTATTTGGTTCCGTGTTGGATTCAGTCGAGTCCGGAAACGTTCGAAAAACGCTGCCTCTGGCCAAGGTTAACCATTGACCGCTTTGGAGAGGAGATTGAAGCGACCTGCCTGTGCGATTGGCTGGCAGAAGTCGCTGACTGGCAACAGAATCGCATGCATGTGGGAGTGAGCCATAGTCTCTCGGATCACTCGGCCCTTGAGCTCCTCACTTCACTATCATTGCGCAACGCTTCGGGAAAACTTACGATTTTCGATCACGAGGGAAACGAGGGAAGTCTCCATCTTCGTGAGGGATGCCTCATGGGAGCCACGCTCAAGCACTTGAGAAACCATGAAGCTTTCAACGATTTCGTGGCTTGGAACTCGGGCAGCTATCACTGGGAACCGAACGTTAGTACGCCAGGCCTGGCAAATGGGGGGAGCGCGTTGGACCGTCTTATCCCTGACGCGCTTCAGCTGATTCGTGACGCGAATCTTCTCTTTCACTTCCTCCCGCATCTCTGTCAGAAAATCGCGCACACTGAATCGGAAGCGGCCCTGGATGACGGTGCAGTTCCCCATTATCAAGAACTACGCAAAATCTACCATTTCATCGAAGGCGATGTGTCCGCCCGGGATATCATCGAGATCTCTCCTCTCTCCAAACCGCGCACAATGAGCTCCCTCGCAAAGTGGTTCTCTCTGGGAGACCTGCGTGCCAAACCGGTGTTGGAAGCTCTTCAGAAACACCGGCTTCTCATCGTGGATGACTCGAAACTGATGTGCAAAGCCCTTGAAAGTGTTTTCTCAAAGGACCCGCGATTTGAAATCGTTGGTGTGGGACATGACGGATACGAAGCCATCAAGCTCATTGAAGAGAGAAAGCCGGACGCTGTCACCCTGGACATTCAAATGCCGAACATGGACGGCCTTACTGCCCTCAAGCACATTATGATACGGAATCCAAAACCTGTGGTCATCTTGAGCGCTTTCACCAAAGAGACCTCCCAGCTCACATATGATTCATTCAAGTATGGAGCGGTGGACGTTTTCGCAAAACCCTCCAACGGGAGTCTGGAGGCAATGGAAAGGAATGCGGAGGAATTACGCAACCGCATCATTCAGGCATCCTGCGTGAGAATAGAGGCGGCCCAATATATCCGCCGGAGCAGAGTAAAGAGTAATGGTTCTTCCCCGAGTTCAGAGCAAAAGGGTGATGCCGATGGAACATCTCCGCGTGGCGCTATCATCGTCCTTTGCGGGACAGGAGGATTTCCTTCTCTCCTCAAGCTGCTTCTGAGTCTGCCCAGATCGCAGAGCCTGCCTCCAATGATTGCCTGCATGGCGCTATCCGGAAGAGTGGTGGAGGCGCTCATACCGAATCTCCAAAAAGACTCGCAGATGAGAATCCAGGAGGCTTCCCATGGAAAGCTTCTGGTTTCCGGTGCCTGCTATTTGTACACACACGAGGATTGCCTCCTTCTCAGGAAAGATAACGGAGGCGTATGCCTGAAAGAATGTTCCACCGGAAGCCTCGAGTATCGCCCGTTCAATACTCTTCTTTACAGCGCCGCAGATTCTCTGGGCGACCGAACGCTGGCCATTCTCATTTCAGGAACAGGCGAGGATGGAATGGACGGCATGCGATACGTAAGGGAAGCAGGAGGGCAGACCCTGGTCCTATCCCCAAAAGTCTGTCTGAAGCCGGATTTGCCTCAGAGGCTTCTCGACCATGGATACGCCAGGGAAGTGATTAGTCCGTCAGAACTGGCTGGTCTATTGGAAGGCTACCCCAGGGTGTATGGAGGAGGTGGAGTCCCATGAGGGTTTCCCCCGGCGGATGACGTGGACTAATTGCCGCAGATTCCAGAGCCTCGGAGGAAGCATTCCCGTTGTTCTTGCTGTGCAATGAACTGAAGGAAGCTGACTGAACAATCAGGAAAAGGACCAGAAATCCCAACTCCAATAAGGAGGTAAGTCATGGAAATGCCGTCTCTCGCTTCCCGCGTTTCAAGGGCCGAACGCGAGGAGTCGGAACAATTCAAGCAATTGGTGAGTTTTCGCATCGGGGAGGAAGAGTTTGGAGTCGATATACTCGTCGTTCAGGAAATCATTCGCCTGCCGACCATCACTCCCTTACCCAATGCCCAACGGTTCATTCTCGGGATGATCAACCTCCGCGGAAAGATCATACCGGTCATCGACCTGCGCAAGCGTCTGAGAATCAGTGGCAGGAAATCAAATCTCAACGACCGGAAGACCCGGGTCCTGATTGTGGAGATGCAATCCAGCGTAACCGGTTTCATTGTTGACTCCGTTTCGGAAGTCATGCGCATCCCTGTAAATGAAATCGAACCAACGCCGCATCTCGTTGTTTCCAATATCGAGTCCGAATACATCAAGGGTGTGATCAAGCTCCCCAATCGACTGGTGATACTTCTGGATTTTCAACAGGTATTGAGGCCGCAGGAGGTCAGGGAGATCCAGAATGCACACATCAATACCATCGAGGGAGAACTGCTGGGGAGTAGTCCCGGAATTGAGTCTGTCCTTTAGCATATCCTAAACTGACGCTAGCGCGGAACTGTGAGGAGGTAACAGAAAATGATCGGTCTCAAAACTATCAGACGATCTCTCAGGGCAAAGTTTCTGGTGGTCCTCTTGACCACGACTTTCGCCACCCTTTCCATCATTGGTTACGTTGGTTTTCAACGTCTCAGGATTCAGCTCGAAGAGGACCAGAACACCAGGTTAAGCGGTTATTCGAGGCGTATCAGCACCATGGTGGACTACTTCATGAATGAGCGTGTTTCTGATGTCTCCGCGTGGTCCACCCTCGAGACATTGCATACCGCGGTGGACATCGGAGGCGGTCAGGCAGGAGGCAACACGCTTCTGGAAGAGTTGGTGAAGTCCTATAAGACCTTTGATCTCCTGGTGGTCGTGGACCGCAATGGCAAGTGCATTGCGGCGAATGCTCCCCAAGCGATCGGGCAGCTGGTAGCAAACGAGGGATGGTACAAAGAGGCAATGTCCGGCAAGATATCCGTCGGCGATTTTGGCATGAACAATCTTCTAAAACAGGCTATCCCGAGCTCTTCGGGATACACCCTGATCATTGCCGCTCCCATACACATCCAGAAGAATGTCCAGGCGGTGCTTACCGGTTTCGTACGCCTCGAAACCCTTAACGAGATCATGGATGCCTTTCCTGTGGGGCAGACAGGTTATACGTACATGGTGGACCGCAGTCTGGACATGACCGTTATCGCACACCGGGATCGAGCTATTGTCGGTCAGAAGCTCAGGGATCCCAACATCAATGTTCCCGCGGCTGCCGACGCATTCGGAAAGTCGAACCGCGGAATGGTCATGTACCCCTTCACCAACCCGGTGACCAAAAAGAGCGCGGTGCGTGTCGTGGGTTTCAATGCGAATGAAGGCCACGGCAGCTTCGCCAAGAACTGGCTGGTGGCGACCGGAGCTGATGACGACGAGGTATTCCAGGCTGTAGCCATTCAGAGAATCAACAACGCCGTCATGTATGGCGTGTTCTTTGTCGTTTTCACCGTCATCGCCCTTGTGTTCAGCCGTGTTGTTACGAAGCCGGTTCTTAACGCGTCCTCCGCCATGACCGGTATCGCCGAGGATCTGGACTTCACGCGGAATATCGATGTGAAGGGCGAAGATGAAATTGCTCAGATGCAGCGCGCTTTCAACAGCCTGATCAGGAAATTGCGGGAAACATTCGGCACAATCGTGGCTGGAAACCGGCAGGTGTCTTCCGCAGTGGTTCAGGTGAGAGAGATTTCGGTGCGGATTGCCAATAATGCTTCCGAGCAGGCAAAGAGAGCTCAGGACATTCTCAACCGGATTGAGGCCATGGGGCAGACAGCCGGCGAAGTGCAGAAGAATGCCCTTGAAAGTCAGCAATCGTACGATGAGACGACCTTGTCCATCACTCATCTGACGACGGGAATCCAGGAAATTGCGACTGCTGCCCAGAATCAGGCCCGGATGGTGGAAGAAGCGCGCAACATCATCGACCAGATGGGTGATACGGCTCAGCAGGTTTCCGTACGCGCATCTCAGCAGCAGCAAGCGGCCGAAGAAACAGCGGCGGCGGCTCAGCAAATGGCACTCTCCATCAGGCACGTTTCTGAAAGATCCACACTCGCAGGCAAGCAGTCCGACCTCTCCTATCAGGCTGCTGTTGAAGGACGCGAGGCTGTTGAGCAGGTTGTGCAAGGTATGCACAGCATCTCGGAGAGCTCCGAGCAGATTACTGAAATCATCGAGGTGATCTCTGACATTGCCGATCAGACAAACCTCCTCGCCCTCAACGCTGCCATTGAGGCCGCGCGTGCGGGGGAGCACGGCCGGGGCTTCGCGGTCGTTGCGGAGGAAGTGCGGAAGCTGGCGGAGCGAACTGCTGAATCCACGAAGGAGATCGGTACTCTGATCCGGACCAGCGGCGAGCGTGTAAAGGAAGGAACGGATCTGGCCACTTCGAGCCAGAAGGCCCTGGCAAATATCGTGGCAACAGTGGAACAGACCAACAGTCTGATCAGGGAAATCGATCAGGCCATGACAGAGCAGAACAAGGGCATCGGCAGGGTTGAGCAAGCCATGGGCCGCCTTCAGGAACTCTCCAAGGAAATCACCAACATGACAGCCCAGCAGGTGGAGCGTCGTCAGCGGGTCGGAAACCTCATGAACGACGTGTTCCAACTCTCGCAAAGCACGTCTGATTCCACTCAGACACAGGTGCAGAAAGCGGATCAGGTCATGCAGGAGGTTATGAAGTCCAACAGGCGCGCTGAGAACATCACTCAGATGACCACTCAGCAGAAAGAGCGCAGCCAGGCATTGCAGCAAGTGGTCAGCGAAATGAGCAGCGTCGCTCTCACCAATGCCTCAGGTGCCAAGAACTCGCAGCAGTTCAGTGAAAACCTTGCCGGCGTCATGAGGGAATTCAGCGCCCTTGTTGCCCAGTTCAAGATTGATAGCGTGCGGGGTGGTGCTGAGAACATCACTCCTGCCACAAAGTCCGGCAAAGGTGGGCGGGGAGACACAGCAAAACCGGCCTCTACAGGAAATGGTGGAGCCATGCCCGATCAGGCCGGTGAAGGGGCCATGCCGGCCGCCACTGAAACACGTGAAATTCAACCGGAGCTATAGACCTCCAGGGGTCCGGCAGGCGGTTTGCAGTCCCTCCCCTGGGAAAACCAGGGGAACAGGAACCGCCTGCCGACACAGCTAGTACCCTGTCCACCCCGACGGGGTGGGCATGGATACCGATTGATGCCTCTTGTGCACGCCCCTGGTGTGCCCATGCGGTGAGGCCGCAAAGCGTTGAACATGAAGACTCGGATCTCCACGTGTCTTTGGCCGACCAGGTTCGGAACCATTTAGAGAGAGTTTTTATAGATGACCAAGCGCATTCTCATTGTTGATGATTCCAATTTCATGAGGCATCGCATTGTCCAGTGCCTGACCAAAGCCGGTCACCGGATAGTGGGAAAAGCAAAGGACGGGGATGAGGCCGTTGACCTTTATCGGGATACTCAGCCTGACGTTGTCACCATGGATATCACGATGAGAGGAAAGGACGGTATCGCTGCGGCGAGAGAAATCCTCGCAATGAACCCGGAAGCGACGATTATCTTTTACACTCTGTTGGAAATTCCCAACATGGCTGAACGGATTCAAAAGCTTCCCATCAAGAAAGTGATCAAAAAGGGAGATGAAGAAGATCTGCTGCGAACTCTTGCTGCAATGGCATAGAGCTTTTCAGCATCTCCGTTCTTCTGCGGAGCGGGAGCTCCGAAGGAAGTCTGTCAACAAGGCCTTTTGAATCCAGGTAAGCCTTCTTCGGCAACTGCCACAGATCGAGGAAATCATGTCTTCCCAGGACTTCTTGATTGAATACATCGAAGAGGTCAGAGAACATCTTCAGGAACTGGAAGAGTCTCTGCTCATCATGGAACGGGATGGCTCGGAAAATAACGAGATCAACCGAATATTCAGGGCTGCTCACAGTATAAAGGGGGCATCGGCGTATATGGGATTCGAACAGCTCGCGGGCCTGACCCACGAGCTGGAAAGCTTCATGAGCGCCGTGCAAAACGATGAGCAGGCGATAACACCCGAGGTGATTACCACCCTGCTCGCGTGCGTCGACGCCATATCCGGTGCACTCAACTATCTTCAGGAGCACGGAGAAGAGCCTCAGCTGCCTCCAATGCTTCTCGAAAACCTGCAGACACTCCGCTCCAGTTCAAGGAGTGAAGACCTGCCCCAGGATGAAACCACTCAATCCAACACGCAGAAGGAAAACCAGGGAAACGATACTCTTCAAATCGATTTCTCTCTCGATGCTGAAATACCGATCGAGGTATGCGACCAACGGGAACCGGATGCAAAGCCTCCTGTCGTGCATCCCGGACCTAATGAGATAATCGTGGAGGAGGATCAGGAGCTCTTCTCCATCTTCTTGAGTTCATTCCGAGAGCAGTTTGCGAAGCTGCGGGATCTAAGCAGGAACTATGAAGACAAGGCCTTGCCTGATAAGGAACTGCACGCCGTTCTGGATTTGATCGGCAAGCTCCTGTCGTCCTCTCAGTACATGGATTATGAAGTGGTCGTGGGGCACCTCCAGGAGATGGAGGCGGATATCCTCCGAGTACACGAGGAAGGAGGAGAAAGCGGGAAGCACTGCGCTGCTGTGATTGAGAATTCCGCACGATTGTTCGAGGAGATCCTGCCTGGCTTGAACCTCCTTGCTCCCGAGCCGGTTTCCTCGGACCCCGTTGCAATCCATGGCATTGGAGAGGCCATCCAGGAAGAGGATCAGGAACTGCTCCACATCTTTACGGACTCTTTTCAGCAACAAATGGAAGAGCTTTTTCGCCTTGCTCCGAAAGCCACAGACATCTCAATGGAAAGTCACAGGCTGGAAAGGGCTCGCAGCATTCTCAAGAAACTCTCATCTTCCTCACAGTACATGGGGTATGAGCCTATTGTGGACATACTCACGGAATGGGATGAGGTTCTGGAAGAGGCAGACGTGAAGGGTGTCCTCAGTGACGCTCAGTTTCTGGAAATCTTCGAGCATTTCAGGTTGCCGCTCCAGAAGCTGCTGCCCGAACTGCAGGTTTCTTTAATCGAGACACTTCCGACTGATCCGCAACAACCTGATACCATCGATTCCGAGATCGACGCGTCTTTCGATAGACTGGAAGCTTTCTCGATTCCCGCCTCTGAATCCAAAGAAACCAAGCCCACCAATGGAGAAGCGATTTCCTCCGAGTCGGAGGCAGACCAAGAGATAATTCCATCGGCGAAGGAATCCCCATCCATTGAAAAGACAGAAAGAAAAGGGCGAACAGTGGCTTCGGGTGAGGAGGCGCAAGGCGCAGCAACCCTTAGAGTCGATGCGCAGAAGGTGGATCAGCTTCTCAACCAGGTGGGCGAATTGGTTGTGGCGCGTTCGGAGTTCATTCAGACATCCACGTCGTTCAGGGAAATACTCCGCGAACTGGCTGCCCAGGGCAAACTCTCCAAACAGGAGTTGCGCAGGCTCAGGCAACTCAGCTTCCGTCTCAACGAGTCCACACTCTCCCTGGGGCGGGTGGCTAACGACCTGCAGAATTCCATCATGCGCGTGCGGATGCTCCCCATCTCGTATCTTTTCCAGCGCTTTCCAAGAGTTGTGAGAGATCAGGCTTTGAAGCTCGGGAAAAGAGTGGATCTCATCGTGCAAGGTGCAGATACCGAAATCGACAAGCGCGTCCTCGAGCAGATGCATGACCCCCTCGTGCAGTTCCTGCGCAATGCGATCGCCCATGGAATCGAACCCCCAGATGAACGCAGACGAGCGGGGAAAACGGAGGGCGGTACAATCCGGCTGGCCGCATATCACGAAGGGGATTATGTGGCCATAGAGATTGAAGATGATGGCCGAGGAATTGACACGCGGAAGTTGAGGGAAACCCTCCTGAACCGCAAGGGATTGAGTGCCGAGCAGCTGGAAAGGCTCACCGATCGAGAGATGATGTACGCGATTTTCCTGCCTGGGATTTCAACCCATGGGCACGTTGACGGAAATGCGGGAAGAGGGGTAGGCCTGGATGTGGTGAAGGAAAACCTTGAGCGCATGAGTGGCTCCATTGAAGTGGAATCCCAGTTGGGAAAAGGAACCCGGTTCACGATCAGAATTCCCCTGACTGTGGCCATCATTCGAGCCCTGATGGTTCAGGGATCAGATCAGTCTTTCGCAATACCGCTGAGTTCTGTGTCAGAGATTCTGCGCTTTGAGCAGGACAGTGTCCACACCATTGAGAGTTTTCAAGTCATTACGTTACGCGGAAAAACCATTCCCCTTGTCCATTTGGGGGAACTGCTGCGAATCTCTTCCCAGGATTCTCCCAGCAGCCACCGGTTCATCGTCATTGTGGCCACGAGCTTCAGGGAGGTTGGACTCGTTGTGGACGGCCTTATGGGAGAGCGTGAAATCGTCATCAAGTCCATTGAAGACAGCGCCTATGATTATGAGGGGTTTTCAGGAGCAACCATTCTGGGAGATGGGACTGTTTCCCTGATCTTGGATGTTTCCGCCCTGCTGCGAATGATGAAGCAATCTCAAAAACAGGATTCGGTGGAGATTGAACGGCTGTCGATCAATGAGAACACCATGAGGGTACACTAAGGATCTCCCGGGTGCCCCATTTGGTGCAATGAATCGTTGATTTTGCCTTATGGCGAGTTTTACAGGCGGGCTTGTTCTCCGCACCTGGCCTGAACCTCATAAATAAATGGAATTCATAGGATCCAGAGGTCCCGGCGATGATCGAACACGCAGGAAGACCAGATGAAAATCAGTCGGACGGCTCCCGGTCCTTCTCAGCCGCTGGCAGGCAAGGGTTTACCGGCACTGTCAACCTTCATTTGAACGATCTCATCCAGATGGTGTGCCTTTCGCGCTCGGACCTGTCAATTCACGTGAAATCGATTCTAGGGAATGGGAGCATTCTTGTCAGGGAGGGAGAAATCCAGCATGCCCAAACCGATTCTCTTCAAGGAGAAGCGGCGTTCTTTGAGATAATGCGATGGAGGGACGGGCAGTTCGAAATGAACCATGCCCAGGAAACAGCCACACGGTCGGTCAATAAGCCTTGGGAACACCTCCTTCTGGAAGCGATGCGCAGGAGAGACGAAGACACTGTCGAACATCATCGGGCGGTACTCGCTGATTTTGAAGAGAACTGCCTGGAAGACAACGAAGAGGGGGGGCTCGACGAGGAACTGGACAGCGTATTCGACGAACTGGCAAGAGCATCTCGGGAATTCACGGAAGAGGAACTGGAAGAGTTCGCGCATACGCCGGACCCTGAACTGAAAGGGTTCGAGGTTTCATCAGAAGAAACCAGAATTCTCAAGGTCCTGGTTGTTGACGATTCCCCCTTCTTTTCTCGTCAGCTTAAGAAGATGCTCGAGGAGAATTCGCGCATTCACGTTGTTGCCACGGCAAAAAACGGAAAAGAAGCCCTGGATATTTTGGACTCCCATTCGGATGTAGATGTCATCACTCTGGATGTTGAAATGCCTGTCATGCAGGGGGATACCACCCTCAAGCACATCATGATTCGCCATCCCATTCCGGTGATCACCATCAGTTCTCTTCAATCGGATTCACTTCTGAAGATTTTTGAGTTCCTTCAAGCTGGTGCTGTCGATTTTCTTCCTAAACCCAACGCCGCTGCAAACCTGGCATCTTATGGGGAAAGACTGCGCGATCTGGTGATCAAAGCCTCCAGGGCGGAGATCAATCACTTTAGACGATGGCGAAAACAGAAGACTGAGCACCAGGCAACCGAAGAAGATCTGGCAACTCCCATGGACCGGATTCTTGTCCTGGTTGGCGCTGAGGGGGCTCACATGGATTGGTTTCGCCTGCCGCTTCAAAGACTCTGTTCAAAAGGAATCGTTCTGGGACTTCAGAAAATCCCACAGGCTTTCCTGCCTCGATTTTGTCAGCTCGTTGAAGACGGCACGGCGATAAGGACTAAACCGTTGTGCGACTTTGCAATTCTGGAGCCCGGAGCGCTCTATCTGGCTAATCCGTCTATGACAGCAGACTTCAAGTTGAGTCACGGCGGGACAATTCTCGAGGTGCTACCCCAATACAAACACCACGGCGAGTTGCCATGGGAAGAAGGGCTGGCGAACTGGCTTTCGGGACTTGCGAATACCGCCGGTCAGAGGCTGACGCTTTTCTGCCTTTCCGCAGCGACCGCAATGACACCTGACTTGATCAGCCACATCATCGAATCCGGTGCGCGCATCATTCTCTCTCATCGCGGCAACGTCATGTGCACTGAACTTATCGACAGCGTTCATCCTTATGAGCTGCTGCACCCTAAACAGGTGGTCTGGGGGACTCCCGAAGACCTGGTGGAGGTTTGGTTAGACAATGAAGCCCGTTCCTAAGCCCGCAAGAAACGGCAGCATCAGAACCCTGGTCGTTGACGACGCCCCGCTCATGCGCAGGGCAATCCAACATATATTGAAGAAACAGGACAATATTGAGATAGTCGGCACAGCGGCTAACGGGCGTGAGTGTCTTGAAAAGATACCCCTGCTGAAGCCTGATGTGGTCACACTGGATATTGACATGCCGGTCATGAACGGAATCACGACTATCAAGAACATCATGGTCCGGTATCAGATACCCATTGTCATAATCAGCTCTCTCGTACAGGACGGATATTTTGCATTCGAATCCCTGAGGCTCGGCGTTGTGGACTTCGTTCCGAAGCCCTCGCGGGTGGGTGGGGACAACTGGGCGGAAGAGGAGACCCTCGTGAGGATGCGGGTGAAGGTGGCGTCGGGCATGCAGGTAAACCGGATGCGCCGTGTTCGCAGGCAAAAGAAATCCAAGAAGCCTTGCACCGCCTCCGCTGCTAATCCTCCAATCGTGGCCATGGGAACCAATCTGGCCGGTCCCAACACGATCATGCACATTGTCACGCAGCTTCCTCTCGATTTCAAAGGCACGGTGGTCGCTATCCAGGAGATACACCCGCGGATTCTGGTTCCCTTCTGTGACTATTTCAATGAAATCAGTCCACTTGAAGTTGTTCCCATCAAAGGATCGTGTCGCCTGTGCCGGGGAAAGATCTATGTGGGCTCCACTTGCTCGGGTATTCAGATTGATCAGTCGGGGGGGCGATCAAACGCTCTCGTTGTGAGGACCGGAGAGGCGGTCAAATCCCCCATTGACAGCCTTTTCAAGAGTGCCGCACATTTTGGCGGGCAGAACGTTTGTGGTATTCTATTGACAGGGATCGGAACCGACGGTGCCGAGGGGATGAACGATATCCGCAGAAACGGCGGGCTCACCATAGCCCAGCTCCAGGATTGCTGTGTCTATCCCAACCTGGTTGAGCACGCCATTGAGCAGGACGTGGTGGATGTGGTCATGTCCAACGCAGGAATTGCAAGTCGGCTGGAGTCCTGGGTGCAGGGGATGATGTGATTCGCTGCGGCTCTTGCTCAAGAGCGCAAACAGGTAATGGAATCAGAGAACCTTTTCTCTCTTGCGGGACAGGTTGCGAACCTGAGGGTCGGGTTTCTGAATGGAGTCCGCTCTTGTTATGGATGTCTTCTTTTTCCTGGTCGAAGCATCCCCGACTGATTCGGGCTGCTTCTGCCCCGGACTTGCAGCCTTCACACTCGATGGCTTCTTGTTTGCCTTGGCAACCTTTGGGTTTGCATTCTCTTTGGTTCCGGCAGTCTTGACACCAACGCGTTTCTCATTGCGTTGAGGGGTGGCTACTGCCCCCTTCCGCGAATAGGCATTGCCGGTGCCGGCAACAACTGCGTTACCCGTCACCGGTGGCCGTGCAACAGAGCAGGCTTGACCCGTGCGAGGGGAGACGGCAGCAGTGACGCTCCTGCTTTTTCCCTTGCCCGCAACCTCCGCGGGTTGCTTCCCGCCTTTCACCTCCTGTGAGACTCTACCAGTGGTGGCCTTCGCCATGGTCTTCCTGCCTGCCGACTGTCTCCCGCCTCTTTTTTGAATCTTGCATGACATCTCTTCGGGTGATATCAATTCCTTCCGGCCTTCCAACAGCTGAACATAGCTGGTCTCCACCAGTTCAGGAGCCACCTTCTGATAACCCAGCTCAAGCAGTTTAGCGGTCTCGCACGCCCGAATGGATGGGTTCGATGCACCCAAAACCACGGCAATCAGGCGGGTGTTCCCCCGCTTTGCCGTTGCAGAGAGATTGAACCCGGAGGCGCATACAAATCCCGTCTTGAGCCCGTCCACACCGGGGCATTTTCCGAGAAGCCTGTTGGCATTCCTGTGTGTCGAGTCTCTATAAGTATACGATGTCATGGAATGAATCGTGAGGGAATCAGGAAAGCGCCGCAGGTAAGCCAGTGAAAGCCTGGCCATATCGCGGGCCGTTGTTACTTGACCCTTTGCGGGAAGTCCGTTCGGTGTCTTGAAGACGGAACTGGTCATGCCCAGTTCCCTCGCCTTCCGATTCATCCGCATCACGAATGCTTCCACCGTTCCGCTCATGTGCTCCGCCACGGCAACACAGGCGTCGTTTCCTGAAACCACAGCCATCCCCTTGATGAGTTCTTCGAAGGTGACGTCCGTCCCAGCTCTAAGGCCCATTCGGGACCCACCGGTTCTTGCAGCCTTCCTGCTGACCCTTGCTGTGTCCCAGAGATGCAATTCCCCGCTCTTGAGCGCATCAAAGACGACATAAAGGGTCAATATTTTGGTGAGAGATGCGGGCGCTATCTGGAGATCGGGATCCTGTTCATAAAGAATTTCGCCCGTTGTCATGTCGATGAGAATGGCAGACCGACAATTGAAATTGACAGGTGCAACAAGAGCCCATGTTGGAAAAGCTGCAAAAGCAAAGATCAGTGCACTGAAAAGGCTGACACACAGGGCATGATACATGTCACATCGTCTCCGTATAAGGCTTGGACTCCAGGTGCAGGCGAAAGAGCATCTTCACGGCCGAAGATCTTTCCCCCACCGACATGCAGTTCAGCAGAACCGACACACCGCTGTTCTCAATGAGTGAATTCTAAAGCCTCGGATACATATCCTCCGGAATGAAAGCGATCAAATACGGCATATGTTTCCAACACTCAGCCTTCAGACTGTATGTTTAATGGCGCACCATTTGTCAACTAAAAATCTTCCAGTCTTTTGAGGAAGTTGCACATCCCTCGGATAAACAGCAGAGTCAAGATACTAATTTTACAAGTTATTGTGTTTGATGGAATAACTTCGCAAATCATGTACAGGAACAAATTGCACACATTGTGAGATATTGATATATAAGCAACATCCGATATGCTTGAGGCTGCTGAGGGGTCTTTCTGCATCTTATATCATCCTGAACGAGGTAGAAGTCCAAATGCTCGGACGCGTGCGTGACTTTCTGGCGAGAGATATGGCCATGGATCTTGGAACCGCAAACACCCTGGTCTACATCAGGGGCAAAGGCGTGGTTCTGGACGAGCCATCGATGGTTTGCCTTGAAAGGGAAACCAACAGGATCATCGCTGTGGGTAAAGAGGCGAAGAACCTTGCCGGGCGCCATGGGAGCAAGATGGTTATATCGCGGCCTCTCAGGGATGGAGTCATTCACGACTTTGACACGGCGACTTTCATGATCAAGAGCTTTCTCGGAAAGGTCTTCCGCCGTCTGCCTCTTTCGCGCCCGAGATTGGTTGTGGCTGTTCCGGCCGGGATCACTTCGGTGGAAAAGCGAGCGGTCATCGAAGCTTCCGTGATTTCTGGGGCCGGAAAGGTCTACATGATCGAGGAGCCCATGGCTGCAGCCATCGGAACCGGCCTGCCCATAGAGGATGCGAGGGGACAAATGGTCGTGGACATTGGAGGAGGGACTACCGAGGTTGCAATCATTTCGAAATATGCCGTAGCCTGCAGCGAGTCCTTACGTACAGGTGGCGATGAAGCTGACGAAGCCATATGCCAGCATGTGAGGCGTGAGCATCAGATCAGTATCAGTGAGATGATGGCCGAGATCATCAAGATCAAAATCGGCACGGCAGTTCCGATGAACAAGCCCCTGGAGGTGAAACTTCGGGGTAAAGACATGGGAACGGGGATGCCAAAAGTGGTGACCCTGACGGACGACGCAGTCCGCGAAGCAATCAAGGAGCCCACCATGGCCATCGTTGAGGCAGTCCGCAGAGTACTCGAAAAAGCCTCTCCGGACCTTTCATCCGATGTCTCCGAAAACGGAATCTGGCTGGCGGGTGGTGGAGCCCTTCTGAAAGGGTTGCGACTCTTGCTCCACCAGGCTACAGGACTTGACGTGAAGCAGTCGGAAGATCCTCTTCGTTCCGTCATCAGAGGGGCCGGCGCCGTTACGGAGCATTTTGACCATTATCGCGATGTCTTTGTCACCTGAAACGCCGGATTCCCGGGCATCAGCAGGTCCGAGTCTTCTGATTTCTCAGACTCCATTCGGCTTCATTCGATCCATCATCACGTTAATCAATCCCGACCGGATATCTTGACATGTCTTTTCCAAGGTCTTTTCAGCATATGGAGTAGGGGATGATCATCGGACTTGACGTCGGTGGAACTCACACTGATGCGGTACTCATCGGCAGCGAGGGTATTCTCCGGTACACGAAAGTTGTTACCAACTCCTCCAAGTTATTCGAAAGCGTCTGGGGAGCTCTGGTGGAGGTGACCCAGGACGTTCCACCTGAGAGCATCCGGCGCATTGTCTTGAGTACGACGCTCACCACGAATGCCATCGCGGAGGGAAAGCTCGAAAAAGCCGGGATGATCGTCTCAAGTGGACCGGGAATCGCCCCTGAGTATTATCGAACGGGTGAACACTACTTCACTGTTTCCGGGTCCATCGATCATCGAGGAAGAGAGATCCAGCCCGTCGATCGACTCGAGATCGAAGCCATATCCGCCCGACTTCAGGCGGCGGGTGTCCGCCATGTTGGAGTCGTGGGAAAGTTCAGTGTTCGCAATCCTGCGCATGAACTGGAGATCAACGAGCTTCTCGACAAGTCCTTCGACTACGTCGCGCTGGGGCATCGTCTGTCGGGGAATCTCAGCTTTCCGCGCCGCATCGCCACGGCGCATCTCAGCGCTTCAGTTTACTCCATTCACGGGAAGTTTTTCCAGGCTGTCCAGGAATCCTTGCAGATGAAGGGAATGGACCTTCCCATCTACATTTTGAAAGCAGACGGCGGTACGATGAACCTTGAGACTTCCCTCACCAATCCCGCACAGAGCATTCTTTCCGGCCCTGCAGCGAGTGTCATGGGTTCCCTGCTGTTTGCTTCCAAGGATCAGGAGACGCTGGTGCTGGATATTGGCGGCACCACCACGGATATGGCAGTGCTCATCCGGGGCACGCCTCTCCTTGAGCCTTTTGGAATTGAAATTGGCGGGTATAAAACTCTTATTCGCGGTCTCAAAACCCGATCCATCGCTCTGGGCGGTGACACCAGCGTGCGGGTCCTCGACGGAAAGCTGAAGATCGGTCCTGAGCGGAAAGGTCCTGCGATGGCTTATGGTGGTCCAGCTCCTACACCGACCGATGCACTTTTTGTTCTGGGGAAGACCACCGATGGAGACAGGGAGTCTGCACGGGCGGGGCTGGATCCTATCGCCCGGAAGCTTGGAATATCACTTGAGGAAACAGCTGGTCGTATCTTTGACCAGGCGTGCGACATGATTCTCGAAGCAGCGGCGCACATGGTTGCTGAAATCAACGGCAAACCGGTTTACACTGTTCATGAGGTACTGGAAGGCCATAGGGTGAAACCGACGGAGATCCTTGTTCTGGGAGGGCCTGCTCCCCACTTCGCCCAAAGACTTGCTGCTCTGACAGACGTCGGTATCCGAGTGGTTCCCTACTGGCAGGTGACCAATGCCATAGGAGCGGCTCTGGCGCGCAACACCAGCGAGGTCACTCTTTTCGTCGATACGGAAAGAGGTATTGCCTTGGCCCCGGAAGAGGATTTTTCTCAATCAGTCAAGAGGGACTTCAGCCGGGATGCTGCCAGGGAGCTGGCTTGCAGATTGCTGCGCATTAAGCATCAAAGAGAGGGAGCATCGGATCCGGAACCGGAGATGGAAGTCATCGAAGAGAGCCAGTTCAATATGGTTCGCCAGTTTCATACCAGTGGCAGGAATATCAGAGTGAAAGTGCAGGTGAAGCCGGGGCTCATTCCTGAGTATGGCTGCATCCTGGAAAACCCGATTGGTCTTCCTGCCCATGCCTGAGCTCTTAATGAGATCATGTTCACCTGAAAAGGATAAAACGGATGCTTTCTGCTAAATCAAAAACCGGCCTGGTTTTCTTTCCGGCATTCGATTGGGCGATCAGCCCCACTCATCCAGAACGGGAAGAACGCCTTCTCTATACGCAGGACCAGGTTTTTGAAGAAGGACTTCTCGATATAGAAGGCATTGTGGAATACAAGCCTGATCTGGCCGCCATGGAGGATATTCGGCGAGTCCACTTCTGTCACCCAGACGAGAAAAGTGTCATCACTGAATCCCACCTCATCAGCGCCGGTGGGGCATTGAAGATCGGAGTCGAGTTAGTTGAACGAAGGATCGAACGCGGCTTCGCCCTGGTTCGGCCACCGGGTCACCATGCCATGAGGGTTGTCCACGGCGCCCGCGGTTTCTGCAATATCAATATCGAAGCCATTATGATCGAGCATCTCCGGGAGGCGTATGGAATCGATCGAGTAGCCATCGTGGATACCGACTGCCATCATGGCGACGGCACTCAGAATATCTACTGGCATGATCCGGACACTCTTTTCATATCCATCCATCAGGATGGACGCACTCTCTATCCGGGATCAGGTTTCCACGATGAAATGGGAGGGCCTTCGGCTCTCGGAACGACTGTCAATATTCCCCTTCCGCCCCGCACTTCCGAACAGGGCTTTCTGTATGTTCTCGAAAACGCGGTTCTGCCGATACTCGACGATTTCAAACCACAGCTCATCGTGAACTCGGCCGGCCAGGACAACCACTACTCGGACCCTATCACAAACATGAGCTTTTCCGCTCAGGGATATGCGGAGCTCACCCATCGCCTTCAACCCCACATCGCCGTGCTTGAGGGTGGCTATTCCATCGAGGGGGCTCTCCCCTATGTCAACGTTGGAATCATTTTGGCTCTCGCAGGAGTCGATTTTCAGAACGTGCGCGAACCCGATTACAATCCGGACAGGATCCGCCAGAGTCGAGATACCTCTGAATACATCCGGCAACTTGTGGAGGTGGTCATGGACGCATGGTCGTCGGCCCCGAAAATCCGGGCGTCCAATCGGGAGAAAGGAGGCTTTGCACAGCGGGATCTGCGGATCTTTTACGACACCTCAGGGATCCTTGAAAACCAGAGAGAGACCCTCCTTGTGTGCGAAGCCTGCAGCGGCACTTTGCGCATCGATTCCAGGACGGACAAAGGTTCCCGCATCCTCGCAGTTCACATTCCGAGAAAGGCGTGCGTGCGGTGTCGCGAGCAGGGGTATGCCTGGTTTGATTCGGGGGAAATCCGGAATTATGATTCCTTTTACCTGCAGGATCGGACTCAGGATCAGTACTTCGTGAGGAGGAAGTAGAGCGTTTGGATGGAACGACCTTTTATCAAAAATTTCAGACTCTCTGAATTGGAAGCATGGGTGGAGAGCATTGGAGAACGTCGCTTTCGGGCCCGCCAGATATTCAAGAATGTTTACGCCAGGCAGATAGCATCCTGGGATGAATGCAGCGATCTGAGCAAGCTTTTCCGCGTGCAGCTGGATTTCGGAACTCATCTGAACGCCCTGAATCTCAGGGAGAGACAGGAATCTGCCGATGGGACTCTCAAATATCTCTTTGAGCTTCACGACGGTCATTCCCTGGAAACCGTGCTGATTCCCGACCCTCCTCGCAATACACTCTGTGTATCCAGCCAGGTTGGCTGTGCCTTTGGCTGTACCTTTTGCCTGACGGGGACCATGGGATTCAAACGCAATTTGAATACGGCGGAGATTGTGGACCAGGTCTGTCAGGTGCGGCGAGATTTGGGTTCGCGAGGTCATATCAGCAACATTGTCTTCATGGGAATGGGGGAGCCACTGGCAAACTACGATGCAGTTATCAATTCCATTGAGGTGATGACCGACCCCAACGGGCTTGCCTTTTCACATCGACGGATCACCGTGTCGACCGCGGGACTTGTTCCCCAATTGATGAAACTCGGAGAACAAAGCCCGGTCAATCTGGCAATCAGTCTCCATGCCTCTAGTGATGCGGTTCGCAACCAGATTATGCCCATCAACCGGATTTACCCCTTATCGAGTGTCATGGAAGCGTGCCGCTGCTATCCCCTCGCACCCAGAAAACGGATAACCTTCGAATACATCCTGATTGCGGATCTCAATGACAGTATCGGGGATGCACGCAATCTGGTGAAGCTCCTGAGCGGAATGCGGGCAAAGGTGAATCTCATCCCCTTGAATCCCCACCCCCGGTGTACTCTAAGGAGACCCTCCGAGGATCGGATCCTCGCCTTTCAGGACGTCCTGCGGCAGGCCGATTTGACGGTTATCATCAGACAGAGCAGGGGGGCGGACATCAGTGCCGCCTGCGGACAACTGGCCGGCCGGCACCATGATTCTTGAAGGGCTGAAGAGATCACCGGGTGTACATTCCGATATGGAACCGGGCTGAACCGTTGTCTGACCTCACCCCGGAATCAGCTGTTGAAAACGCAGTTTCTCAATAAGCAGGTCGTACCCGGGACTTGTTGAGAGGTGACTTGAAAACCAGTTACCCAGAAGGATTGTTGACTTTGAAACCTGATTTTAGTAAGCATGATGGCTTGATACCAGTGATTGTACAGAGTGCCTGCAATGAGAAGGTCCTCATGCTGGCCTACATGAATGAACTGGCCTGGAATATGACGATCGAAACCGGAAAGGCCCATTATTGGAGTCGTTCCCGCCAGCGGCTCTGGGTAAAGGGTGAGGAATCCGGTCATGCTCAGCTTGTCCGTGACATTCTTGTAGATTGTGATCTGGATACCATTCTCCTCCGTGTTGACCAGTTGGGAGGTGCTGCGTGTCACACCGGCCACGAAAGCTGCTTCTACAGGAGATATGTGGATGGCCGGCTGGAAGTCATCTCAAAGCCCGTCTTTGACCCAAGGGAGGTATACAAGAAGTGAACCAGCTCATCCTGGGCATTCCAAAAGGAAGTCTCCAGGATTCGACCATAAATCTGTTTCGCCAGTCAGGCTGGCGCATATCGCTTTCGAATCGCAATTATTTCCCGGAAATCAATGATCCTGAGATCACTTGTTCCATCTGCAGGGCACAGGAGATGTCCCGGTATGTGGAAAGTGGTACATTTGATGTGGGCCTCACGGGACGCGACTGGATCATGGAAAACGATTCCGACGTCTTCGTGGTGGCGGATCTCATCTATTCGAAGGTGAGCCAGCGTCCGGCTCGCTGGGTGCTGGCGGTCCCCATGGATTCCGCTGTCCAGGATATTCAAGACTTGCAGGGAAAGAAAATCTCCACGGAGTTGGTTAACTTCACCAAACGCTATTTCTCCAGCGCCGGAGTAGACGTTCGGGTGGAGTTCTCGTGGGGTGCTACAGAGGCAAAAGTCATTGCGGGGCTTTGTGATGCGATCGTGGAGGTTACGGAAACGGGCGCAACCATGCGTGCCAATGGACTGCGTATTGTCAAAGAACTCATGCAGTCCAACACCCAGTTGATTGCCAACCACAAGTCCTGGGGAGACCACTGGAAACGTGAGAAAATTGAGCAGATTGCCCTTCTTCTTCAAGGTGCTCTTCGCGCTGAAGATCTCGCCGGTCTCAAGTTGAATGTTCCCGAATCCAGACTGAATGATGTCATCTCCATTCTTCCCAGCTTGAACGCTCCAACCATCGCCCACCTGTACAAGAGCGACTGGCTGTCCGTGGAGACGGTGGTCTCCAAAAATGTGGTGAGAGAGCTCATTCCTCAGTTGATCAAACGAGGAGCGGAGGGAATCATCGAATATTCCTTGAACAAGGTGATCTGATGAGGTCCTGCATGCGTAACGTCCTGGCATTCACGGCACTGCTCCTTTCGGTTGCAGCATGTGCCACTACCCCGAAAGATCCCATGGAGAGGCTCTCCGTAGAGCAACTGCAGCAGATGGGGGAGAGCTACCTGGCTGCGGGCGATGTGGCCAATGCGTTGAAATTCCTTACCCTGGCGCATGAAAAGAGCCCTAACGATCCCATGATTCTCTATGAACTGGGGCTTGCCTACGACGAAAGGGGTCTTTCCGATCAAGCACTGCTTCACTACCAGAATGCCTTGAAGCTCAAGCCGGACTTCTCCGACGTCCACAACGCCATGGGGCGCCTATATGCTGCACGCGGACAGCTTGACAAGGCCCAGGCCTCCTTTGAAGAGGCTTTCAGCAATCCGTTTTACGGGATGCCGTTCATTGCACTCTACAACCTGGGGCTGGTTTACGAAAAGAAGAATGATCCCCATTCCGCCCTGCAGAAATATGAGGAGGCAATTCGCCTGCAACCCTCCTATGGGATTGCACACTATCGGATGGGTTATGTTCTGGAGGCCATGAGACGTACGGACGAGGCGAGAAGAGCATACGGCAAAGCCGTTCAGTACAGTCCGGATATGGCTCAGGCCCATCTTCGGTATGGGGTCCTCAGCTACAATGCAGGAGATCTGCAGAATGCTCTGTATTCCCTTAATCGAGTGCTCAAGTTGGCTCCTCACACAGATATGGAAGAAGATGCCAGGCGGTATCTCGCCCAGTTGCAGAGCATCATGGGACCGGGAAGCCTGAGAGGGGGGGTCACCAACGGTTCGGACAGGTTTGCGGATATGGACATCTTGAGCCATCAGGAACTGGCTTACGGTGGTGGGAGAGGGATGATGCCGCCGCCCATGCCGAAAATGCCTCCTCCGGGGAGGATAACCATTCCGACTCCTGAAACAAGCCCGCCTAAGACTCGGCAGGAAGTCTCCCCGACTTCTCGCGACAGCAGTTCAACCGGGCTTTCCGGGGAATTATCAACCGCATCTCAAAGCAGTGCGGTTGTATCCAGTATCAAGGGAGTTCCTTCGGCAGCCGAAAAGAGCGTGCCAGTCGCAACAGGGGAAGCCGCTTCTGCCTCAAAGGAAGGCCCGGCCGAACCGCCGCCCGTCTCGCCAGTTTCTTCCGAAGAGAGCCTTTCAGCTGTTGGAAGCAGTCCACCACCTCCTTCGCAGGAGATCACCCCATCCCCGGAGACCTCATCGCCTCTTCCACCGGATACGTCTCCGGAGAAGGCATCCGCCCTGTCCCCGGAATCGCCTGGCGAGGAGATGAAGACGGCATCCCGAGGCCCCTCTGATCGCAGCCGTTGGGCGTATATCGTACAAGTCGGATCATTCCTGGACCGGGACAATGCGGAAGGAGTGAGGAAGAAACTGGAAAAGAAGGGATACAGTGCAGTCGTCAAGCCTTTCAGCCACCATGCCAAGGGGAGCATTTACGTGGTGCAGTTGACCCCCGTGGAGGACAGCATTGAAGCGACCGCGCTGCTCAAACGTATTGAAAGTGAAGAGAAACTGAAGCCCCTCATCATCAAAGTTCCCTCGAATGGTCAGTAGAGAATAAGGATGAGTGAAGTGGTCTGCCGACGTGTTGAGGAGCTCAAGTCATTCATTGTAATGGATGTCCTGGAGAAGGCCCAGGAGATGGAGAGAGCCGGGGAGTCGATCATCCATCTTGAAGTGGGGGAGCCGGACTTCGACACACCGGAAGCCATCAAGGAAGCGGCCATCGAAGCCATCAGACGAGGGGAAACCCATTACACTCACAGCCTGGGCACCCAGTTGCTTCGAGAAGCCATCAT
>JAAYUJ010000707.1 GCA_012517775.1 Deltaproteobacteria bacterium | reverse complement strand
GCTCCGCAGAAGTCTGTGAGATTGTTCACGGTCTTGTGGAGAGAAGCCTTTCAGTTCCTCAGAGAGATAAGTGGGAGAAGATTCATAGCAGCATCTCGCCCGTCTTCCATCCAGGGAATCTCTTCTGGCTGCCCAACCAGGACAGGACTTTTCCCCCGGAATGGCTCGATATTTGGGAAGACAGCCTGAATCTCGGATGGACACTGATCAGGGCCGGTTATTCCGGTTATCCCCTGGTTGAAGAACAGTTCCGTGAGAGGCTGAGAGCCTTGCGTGGAAGAATCATCGACCGGCTTTTTTCCGGGGAACCCAAGAGCACCGCACAGGAAATGCAGGTTCGGGACCAGGCCATTTCAGAAGTGCTCGGCAGAATCAAGGAGCGATGGGAAAGAGAAAGACTCGCAACTCGAAAGGATGAGACGATAACGGAAACGCTAGTCCTGCCAAGACATTTCTCCATGGATGATACCCTTCCCCTGGACTTCAACTCACTGCGACTGGATGAGGAACCGCCCGAAACACACGTCATTTCGCCCAGGGGAGCTCGTGCAACACCTTCCTCCCCTTCAGCCGTCGATATATCCACCACCTCAAGCCAGCGGGAAGAAGAGACGGAAGCTCACGAAACGACGAACGCAGAGGAGACGGTCATTGCCGGGCCACGGGGCAAGTCTGCCGGAGAACTGCTTCCCGAGACGATCATCATCTCTCCTTCACGGAGAGCCAAATCTGTTGAAGCCGTGCCTACCGAGAGCATCAGGGGTTCGATGGGAACTGATGAAAAGGATGAAACACCGGAGCCGGGGAGCCCCCATGAGGATGAACCCGGCACAGAGGTGCCTGAAGAGGAAACCATGGTGAGGACTGTCGTCATCCACCCCCGAAAGGATGCCGGAAAAGAGCGCAAGGACAGTTAGAGGAAGGAAGATGGTCCAGAGCACGGAGGATTCTCTGAATACGATCGCCGAGGAGATCCGGGACCTATATGCTTCCGATCCGGGGAATGCCGAGCGGCTGTTGGAGGATTACCTGGAGAGGAAGCTCGAGGGATTCTCCCTGGAAGATAGGATCTCTCATGTTGGAAGAGTGTCAGCATGCTTTCGTACCCGGAAGCCGGAAGGGATTCCTTCAGGGGATCGGGATGACAACCAATCGGCACATCTCCTCGCTATACTCCTTGGAGAAAAGATTTCGGGCCTGGATCCGACAACCCCTGAGACTTCTCGGAAGCTTGCCGCATCACTGAACAGGGTTTTCGACAATCTGAACGATCTGGTGACTGTCATCCGGACAACGCTGCTGGGAAAAGATCCCTGCTTCCAGACTATCCGTCACATCATCAGCGCGGATTTGAAAGGGGAGCAGGAATCCAAATCGCTTGAAGCCCATCTCAGGCAGATCAAGGGTGCATTCCTCATCACCAGAGAGGCATTCCGGACAGCGGCCAGAACCGAGGTGGCCAGGATTCTTGACGAGTTGGACCCGGAGAAGATCGCAGGGGGGTCCGAAAAAGGCTTGAAGTTTGGTTTCATGCGAAGGGCCGATCTCTTCGAAATCTATAAGGAAAAATACGATGATGTTCGAAAGTGGTTCGCATCAGAACGTTTCCTGGAGGATTTCATCAGGGAATTCGAAAAGGTATGCCAGCGACTGGTCAGTGAAAAAGGGGGTCTCTATGAGAATGCATGACCGGAAGTCCTTGACAGCCATCCTGTTCATCCTCTTGTAGTCCGTTTCCTCCCACGCACAGTTCAGGTGGAGACACAAAAAGCACCCAGCAGCCTCCACGCCTGCCACGCCGGCAGATATCACCCGGCAAGTTACCGCGGATCATCATTTGAACTTTTGCGACAACCCGGGGAGTGTTGCATGAAGATCAATGAGTGCAGGAGGGCTGCATCTCGCTCTTTTTTGCTTCCCGGACATCCTTGATGAGGATGTCGAATTCAGCCCGTGTCCCAGCCTGAGGATTGTTGAAATCCGCAACGATCACATCATCCTTCACTTCTCTTACCATGAACTGAACGAGTGATCTCTTGCGAATTTCCCTGTACATCCTCCCCGCCTGAAGCCTTTCCTGACGGTAATCCCTACGCGGCAGCTCACGAATAAGGCTTTCATCATACACCCCGAATATTTCCTCCGGGGGCACCTGCACTGAAACACGATCACCTTTGCGTTTTTCCCTGATTGCGGCTTCAACGGACTTGTACTGCGGATGGACACCATACACAAAGCTGCACGTGGATGGAGGCAGTTCGTTCACCTGTCCCACCGGGTCAATGGTCTTCACCCTGTATTCCATGGTCACCATCATACATTCTCTAACCTGAGCCTGCTCCATGTTATATTTCTCCTTTTGAATCTGAGTACTTGCCCACAAAATTAAGAATCAAATCCGCCATGTCAATAAAGCTTGCCCTCTCGAACATTTGGAGCTAATACCGAATGACCGTAACAGAGGCACCTTTGTTGCTGTTTTTTTACCGAATCAATAACAGATTTGTCATACTATGGCCGAACAGATTCAGACGTCTCTCATCTCCTGTCATCGCTTCAGCAACCTCTCAGGTATCGACGGTCTGGTCCATGGGGTTTTCACCCGTCACGGTGGAGTGAGTCAGCCTCCCTACGCAACCCTGAACGTCGCATGGAACAATGGAGATCGACCGGAAGCGGTGCAGGAGAATCTTCGGAGAGTGAAACAGTCGGTGGGCATGGGGATGCTCGTGTCAACCTGTCAGGTTCACGGAGATATCATCCGCCTGGTCGATAGCGAAGCCATCAGCCGGGCGAAGGTTCGAGATCCCGTTCTGATCATGCAATCTGGGGATGCGCTGGTCTCCAGTCTGCGAGGTGTCGGACTCCTCATCAAGACCGCCGATTGCCAGGCCGTTTTTCTGGTCGACCCAATGAAAGGTGTAATTGCAAACATCCATTGCGGTTGGAGAGGAAGCGTTGCTGATCTGCCCGCAAAAGTGGTCAGCTTGCTGAAGGACCGCTTCGGATGCAACCCGAAGGACCTTTATGCAGCCATAAGCCCTTCCCTCGGACCTTGCTGCGCGGAGTTCAGGAACTTTCAAAAAGAGCTTCCCCGGTCGTTCTTGCCGTTTCAAAGCAGGCCTCTTCACTTTGACTTCTGGAGAATCACCCGGTCGCAACTTACGAACGCCGGCGTTCCCCCCGTAAATATTGAAACAGCTGAACGCTGCACGGTTTGTGAAACAGACCGGTTCTTCTCTTATCGCCGGGAGGGCAATACGGGACGCAATGCGGCAGTCATCGGCTGGGCGGAATAGGAAACCGCGTGTATTCCACATGAAGAAGCTTCAGGAAACTGCCCTTGTCATCGAGCATGAACAGGTCGCACAGCTCACTCACCGCTTGAAGCTGCAGGCGCCCGGAATCTCAAGAAGCGCTTGTGCAGGCCAATTTGCCATGATCCAGGTGCGGGAGGGTTTCGACCCTCTCCTCAGGCGTCCCTTGTCCTTCCACAGGATTCTCCCCGCCGAAGGGTGTATCGAGCTCCTCTATCGCGTCGTCGGCCGAGGAACCTGGTGGCTCTCACAGGCGAAGCCCGGAACAGCCGTCAGCATCCTCGGTCCTTTGGGAAATGGATTCACACCGGACGAATCCGCAGGATACCCTGTGGCCCTCATCGCAGGAGGCATCGGTATTGCCCCTCTCTTTCAGCTGCTCCTCAATCTGGTTGCCGATTCTCCTGAAAACAGGCGGGAGAACATCCACCTTTTCTACGGAGCACGCACGGCGGCGGAGCTACTCCCCGAGGATTCATTCGATCTTCTCGGCATTCCCGTTCATGTGAGCACGGACGATGGCAGCAGAGGCTTTCACGGGCGAGTCACACAACTGTTCGAGTCCATTGTGGAAGGCGGCCCAATGCAACCTCGCCGGGTGTTCGCCTGCGGACCCCTTGCCATGCAGGTGCAGGTGGCGAAGTGGGTCGTGGCCCATGGCACCGCTTCTCAACTTTCCCTGGAGGCCCTCATGGCCTGCGGTGTCGGGGCATGCCTGGGTTGCGCTCTGCCTGCGGTTCGATCCAATGACTCCGGGCCGAATCAGTTTGTTCATGTCTGTAAAGACGGACCTATCTTCCAGGCGGGATCCATAGAATGGACGAAAATACAACCGCATCCAATGCCAACCCCGACCTTTCTGTACAGCTAGGACCCCTCCGGCTGAAGAATCCCGTGATGGCAGCCTCCGGCACATTTGGATACGGTGCGGAGTATTCTGATTTTTTCGATCTTCGGGAGCTTGGCGCCATTGTAGTGAAGGGCTTGTCGCTTCAGCCCAGGCCGGGCAATCCTCCTCCACGCCTGGCCGAAACACCGGCCGGACTGATCAATGCTATCGGGCTGGAAAATGTGGGGGTGGAATCCTTTATCCGGGAGAAACTGCCTTTCCTTGCGCAACTGCAAGTGCCCGTCATTGCCAACATCTTCGGGAACACCGTCGATGAATATGCCGAGCTGGCTTCACGACTGGACGGCATTCCCGGACTGGCAGCCATCGAAATCAACATCAGCTGTCCAAACGTCAAAGAGGGAGGCATGGTTTTCGGAACAGACCCTTCGATGGCTGCCGGAGTGGTCCAGGCCGTTCGAAGAACAGCATCCATGCCCATCATCACCAAGCTCACTCCCAATGTCACCCGGATTGCGCAAATCGCCAGGGCTGTCGTTGACGCGGGAAGCGACATGATTTCCTGCATCAATACCATTGCTGCAATGGCCGTGGACATCTTTTCGCGGCGTCCGAAACTTGCCAACATTGTCGGAGGACTCTCCGGGCCGGCTATCAAACCCATCGCCCTTCGCTGCACCTATGAGGTGGTCCAGGCCGTCCATTGTCCTGTCATTGGTATTGGGGGCATCACGAACGCGACGGATGCTCTGGAGTTCCTGCTCATCGGAGCGCGTGCCGTTCAGATAGGTACTGCAAATTTCGTCCGGCCCTCCGTGACACGGGAAGTCATTGACGGAATGAGACGATTCCTCGGAGTGCAAGGAATCCATTCCGTCGAAGAGTTCATCGGTACATTGGACACCCGGTGTCTCTTCCCTTTTGCTGAAGAAGCCTGTCCCATTCCGGAGATTGCAGACAAAAGGGCCTAACTCTGAACAGGGTCACCGCGCCGGGCGCCCATATACTTCCTCGATAATTTTGTAGGTCGGAATTTCAATCCCGACAGCTTTCGCGCCAGGGTGTCGGGTATGGAAACCCGACCTGCAAAGCTATTATTGCCAGGACTAATTGAGAAGTTGAGCACCCATCACTCAACCTCCACAAACTCTCTGCCTGCGCGAAAGCAATCCTCCAGAGCTCCGGGGCTCCGGCGGATCGCCCCCTTTTCCTCTATCTGCCGATGGCAGATCTCTCCAGCGTAGTGAACACTCAGCGCATCGAAGAAATACTTCACCGTGATAACGGCACAGTCAAAAAGCTTCTTCCCCCTCGTAGCTCCTGCACAGAGGAGAAACCCCCTCCGTCGGGATTCGAGCATGGGATCAATGCCCTGCTTTTTGGCCAATTCCCGGCGCATGTAAGGTGCCTGGGACCGATCGATGAGCAGCTTGACCTGACCGGTTACCCCATAGAAGAATATGGGAGAAGCAATAACAATGTGCGACGATTCATCGAGCAAGGGGTAAACCTGCACCAGATCATCTTCCTGAATACACTCCCCAGTGGCGTCACACCCACCGCATTCCAGACAACCACTGAAATGGAGCTGCCGCACATAAACACGGTTGATTACTGCACCCCCTGAAGCACATCCCTCCAGGAAGGAATCCAACATAAGGTCAGTGTTGCCGTTTTCCCGAGGCGATCCATAGATGCCAAGCACATTCATAAGGCGACGCTCCCTGTTCCTGAGGGTTCCTATGAGAGACAGATCATGCCGCTCCAAAGCCACACGGAAGGAAGACGGCAATGACTGCATGAGTGAGCAGGTTCGATTCCTTTACAGCCCGACTCTTCTCTGGTAGGCTTTTCCCCGATGCATTTGCGGGGCACATGCATCGGGGTCCGAAATCACAGGGCAGCAATCGGGGCTGCAACCAACAACGCTTTCACTACAATAAACGCGACGAGCACGGGAAAAAGGCCGGGAAAGCAATCAACCGGGTCTGTGGGGAACCGGAATGAGAGGAGGAAAAGGTGACCGATTGTATCTTCTGCAAGATCGTTCAGGGAGAAATCCCTTGTGCCAGAATCCACGAAGACGACCGGGTTTTGAGCTTCCTGGACATAGGGCCCATTAACCCGGGGCATGCCCTGGTCATACCCAAGAAACACTATGCCACAATATTCGAGATGGATGCGGAAGATCTCAAGGCGTGCATCGTCTTGTGTCAGCAAGTTGCGAGAGCCGTCTTCAAGGCAACGGGCTCTGCCGGCCTCAACCTGCTGCAGAACAACTTCAGGGCTGCCGGCCAACTGGTGGAGCACGCCCACTTCCACCTCATTCCACGACCGGCGCACGATGACTTTTTGACGTCCTGGCCTGCCAAGTCCTACCCCCCTGGTGAAATGGAGAGAATGCTGGAAAAGGTCAAGGCCGCTTTCTCTGCTCCCTGAGATCGCAGTCTCAATCTTCTACGTTACACTGTCTTCATGCCGTTCGTTGTGCCTTCATGTTGAGGAAATGGTCCGTTGATAATGTTGCGGCGGCATTCTTTCGATCAGTAGGCCGGGATTCCAATTCCGACAGCGTTTGAACCCAGTTGTTGGGTATGGAAACCCGACCTGCGAACCAGTCGTGCACGGGACTTGTTGAGAAGTCACTTGCAGCGATGGCAATAGACTCTTTTCACTGCTTTTTCAGGGAGTCGAGGTGATCGCGCCCAGACAAATCGGCCAACCTGCGTCAAACCAGTCCTCGATGAGGCGATACGCGATGGAGATTTTTCCGGGCAGCCTCAGTTTTCCCTGCTTCAGAGCCGCTATGATCTCCTCCCTTGTGAACCATCGAGCATCTTCCAGTTCATGATCGTTCAACATGATACTCGATGATCCGGCTCTCCCCGTAAATCCCAACATGACGGAACCCGGAAAAGGCCATGGCTGGGACGAATGATACAGAACCTCTTCCACCTCTATTGACGTCTCTTCGTAAACTTCGCGGACAACGGCTTCTTCGAGGCTTTCGCCCGGCTCCACAAAACCGGCAATCACCGAGTAGAAGTCCTTGGGCCATATTCTCTGGCGCCCCAAGAGGCATTGGTTCCCGCGTGCCACCAGCACAATGATTGCCGGGTCCGTTCTTGGAAAGTGCTGCTCACCGCAGCTCCCGCTGGTACAAACCCTCCTGTGCCCCGAGTCCACTATTGCCGTCGGACTTCCGCAGTCACCGCAGAACCTGTGACGGCTGTGCCAGTGAACCATCGCTCGCGCATAGGCCAGCAGCCCTCCCACCTGGCGATCCAGGAGAGGACCCATCGACTTGAGATCCTTGAATTGGCCGTGCGGAGCCAGCGCATCCGGAAACCCGGGATTATCGTCGGTCAAACCCACAGCGAAATAGGAGGCTCCCTCCATCTCGCCCAGAAAAGTGATGGAATCCGCATGAGCCAGGAGCCCATCGGCATCGGGCCCCCTCAGAAATACCGGCTGAATGCCGTCCCCATTGCTGAAGAGATTCTTGGACTGGCAAACGGGGATGAGAAAACTGGAAGGCTTTCTCAATCGTTCGTCCAATAAGTCGGAATCATGGCGTTTTGCAGATTGCCGGTTCAGCGACGAAGCCGTGAAGTAGTTCAAAAGGGACCTCTCGAGATGGTCCAAGGGTCCACTTTCCATTCTTTCAACATGGGAAAGGATTTGTGTTTTCTTTGGATACACCGGCACATCCTTTGTAACATCTCAATAAGTTCAGATAACGACAGCTTTGCAGGTCGGGTTTCCATACCCGACACATTGGCACAAAGGCTGTCGGGATTGGAATCCCGACCTACTTATGGAAGCACATCCTTTGCAAATTCATTCAGGCTCCAAGGCGACTGTGTGGTGTTGATGAGGATCCGAACACGTCAATCGGCGCTCCGACTGTGACCGATCTTTCAACATAACCTGGAATGAGGTGTTCAGGAAACATCGGGAGAAAAATTCGCCACCTCATCCGGTCGTCAGCAGTCTTGTCTCTCACATACCCATCTTACCCAGTTCTTCCAGCTTCTTCATGGCCTCCAGGGAGAGAGGCAACGGCATCTTCTGCTTGAGAAGATAAGCATAGAAAAGGGTATGGGCTGCATGTTCCAGCTTCTCCAATCGCAAATACGCTTCATTGAGGGTTCTGCCGAATGTGAGGGAACCATGCCGCTCAAGCAGCAAGGCTTCATGCGACTCCAGAAAAGGTGCGATTGACTGGGGCACTTCCTCGGTAGAGGGTGTCGCATAGGGTGCCGTGGGAACCGAGCCGATCGTCAGCCACACTTCGGGAAGACAATCCGCCTGGAATGGGATCCCGGCAAGGGTGAGCGCGGTAAGCATCGGCGGGTGGGCGTGGACAATCGCGAATACATCCGGCCGATTCCTGTAAACAAGCAGATGCATCCGAATCTCACTGGATGGCTTCCTGCTCCCCTCAACCACCAGACCCTCCATATCAACCGTGAGAATGTCACCGGCTTGAAGGTCTCCCTTGGGCAATCCGCTGGGCGTGATGTAAAGGAGCTCTGCACTGAATCGGCAACTCACATTTCCGTCAGTTGCAGCGATAAGCCCAGCTCGATGCAGTTTTTGACAAACCCTGATGAATTCAGCGATCAACCTCTGACTGTCTTCGCGGATCACCACGCCTCCCTTCTTGCCATTAGCCGACACGCCTTATATGTCGTCCGAATTCCCGTCCGGCGCCTTACATCGCACGCGTCGGTGCGCTCTTGCAGCATGTTCGAGTATTTCCATTTTTGTCTTGTGATTGATAAGAAGAGGTTTCCATATTGTACACGCATTTGCTATTTCTAGCACGGACAAGACTCACGACTCAAAAGCCAATCAGATAGCAGACCGGAAATCCACCCTGCCGGGTCATATTTTTCTTTGGAGATGAGGCGCACATGAAATGGTTCAAGCGCAAGAGGAAATCGGATACGGAACCACATACCGAACCAGGAGAAGAGACAGTTGTCCTCCCGGAGGGCGATCTCACAGAAACCGAATCGATTCCAGCGAAAGACCATCGCACACAAGCCCCTGAGGCTCCGGTGGCAGACCATGCCGAAGCGGATGAAAGGGATGACACAGACGCATCACCGGTGCCTGGCGAACTCGTGGATGAACCAGAGGATTCTCACCGAAAAAGAAATCGACTCTTCAAAAGACTTAGAGAACGCCTCCACAAGACCCGCGAAAACCTCGTCTCCCGCATGGATCGGCTGTTCCTGGGGAAGAAGACCATTGACCTCGAGCTCATGGAAGACCTGGAAGAGGTTCTGATCACTTCCGATCTGGGGGTGCGGACAGCACAGTCGCTCATTCGGAATGCAACGGAGAAGATCAGAAGAAAAGAGCTCAACAGCCCTCAGAAGCTCCGGGAACTCATGCAGGAAGAAATCAGGGGCATTCTCTCTTCAACGACTCCTGCAACTCCCTTGAACTTCCCTGCGGAAGAGCGGCCGTTTGTCGTGATGGTCGTCGGGGTGAACGGAGTCGGCAAGACGACAACAATCGGGAAACTCGCCCATCAGCTCAAACATCAGGGGCATAAAGTCATGCTGGTGGCCGCGGATACCTTCCGAGCCGCTGCGATAGAACAACTGGTCATCTGGGGGGAACGGGCGGGAGTACCTGTGATCCAGCAAAAAAGCGGTTCGGATCCTTCCGCAGTGGCTTTCGACGGGATGGACGCCGCTATCTCCCGCAATGTGGATGTCGTCATCGTGGATACGGCAGGCAGGATGCACACAAAAGTGAATCTCATGGAAGAGCTGAAAAAAGTCCAAAGGGTCATTTCCAAGAAGATGCCCTCCGCTCCACATGAGGTACTCCTCGTACTGGACGCCACCACGGGACAAAATGCTCTTTCACAGGCACGCATGTTCAAAGATGGAATCGGTGTCACCGGCCTCATTTTGACCAAGCTCGACGGGACTGCAAAGGGCGGTATCATCGTTGCCGTCTCCGAAGAGATCAAGGTGCCCGTTCGCTTCATTGGCATCGGTGAAGGGCTGGATGACTTGAGGCCGTTCGATCCCGAGGAATTCACCCATGCTCTCTTCTAATGTCGCCCTAATCATGGCTGTAGCCGAAATGGGTGAAGAAGGTTCTCTTTCCCTCGCGAGACGATCAAGCGGCAGAAGCATTCATTTGGAGTATCCAGGCAACTCGAGAGTGGTGCAGCTGTTGCCGGGCCCGCAAGTCTTGGTGGTTACACTCGGAGAGGCGCTTTCCCCTTTGGAAGCCCCCATGATATAGCTGGTTCGACTGATGATGCGATCAAGGACCTCGCTTTCGCATTTCTCACACCGCATTTCGGCAGACTCGGAACTATTGCGGACAAGCACTTCCTGGACATGTCCGCATTCCACGCAACGGAATTCGTAAATGGGCATTCCCCTGCTCCTTATTGAGTTCTCTGAAACAAAAATCCATGGTCCGCGAACCATAACAAACACCACGAGGGGTGTCAATCGCCTGCAATCCTGCAACTCCGTTCCTGCCGCAGTATCATCTCTCGAAGCTTCAGCTTCTCCAGGTGAAAGCTCGGAGGAATAAATCTTGGACACAAGAAGCCTTTGCGCTCCATCCGATGCGTTTTCCTGCTTTGCCTGCTGTCCGCCTATCCGACCGGCACACTACGACCACATGGATTTTGCGGGGAGTCTGAGAAGAGAGCTCAGGGACAACCGACGCCGCTTTCTTGCACAAGGTCCCGGGTACCGTCCCATTGTCGGTTATTCTTGCTGGGCATTGGGGTTTCTCGAACCCGAGGGGCGCCGCATAGGATGTCTCTTGCATCCGTCCCAAAATAAGGGAGTAGACCTGCGTTTCCTGGTGGACTACGGAAAAAAGTGCATGCGGGAAAGCTGCCCTGCTGCACGGATGTTTGAACGCATCCCCCGCGATTGCCAGGACTTTTGGCTCACCCTCGTGGAGGGCTTTGACTCATTCCGGTTTTCGAGCTACGGAGCGAACCCTTTATTTCATCTACTCCTCTGGGGTCCGCAAGTCCTCGCTCATCTTCACGGCAAGGCTCTCGACCTTGGTTGGTCGGCTGCCAATCTGGTGCAACGCCACAGTTATTTGATGAGTTCCAAATGGAATCCTCTCGCTCACCGCTTTCTTTTCCGTTTGACTCTTGAATCCATCACTCCGAACGGTCATACTTGTCAGGTTCTCGAATCCCTTTGCCTGAAATTGAGGGAGAGAATTCACGGCCATCCAGCTGCAAAGGTGGATTTGAGCGAAAACGGAGCAGCGGTGTTCACTCATTTGCTCCCTTTCGAACGGGATTTCCTGGATTTCATCCGGTTGGATCTGGGATACGTCAAGATCACACACGAAACGGCTCTTGAACTGGAACATGCAGTGACGCAGTTGTCCGAATTGCTCTTTGAGCTCTGAGAGTCTTTCTTACCCAACAGCACCCAACGGCCCGATGGAATCGGATCAACGTGAAACGACCAAGGAGGGCGGAAACGATCCATGAAACAGACGCACGATACCCCTCAGAGTGACCCATCCCCTGTCTACCCTGCATATTGGAGCACAGATGAACTTGTCGAAAAATGGATCGATCTGCTCCATTCCATTCTAAACGAAGAAAAGAGCTGCATTCCTGTAAAACGCGCTCAACGGCAAGTGGAACGAGAATCATTGTATCAGGAAATCATACTGCGCTGGCCGAATATGGACCCGGATGAGCGTCTTGCAGGCTGGAAGAACCTGATCGGGCTGAGTGAATCGGCCATCAGAAATGTCCTGCCGGCCTGTGTGGCATGCGGAGAATGCTGCAGGCAGGGAAGCCCCACTTTGCATGTGGAGGATCTCGAACTGCTCCAGGAGGGAAAGATCCCATGGAAAGAGCTCTACACCCTGCGGAAAGGTGAGCCGGTCCGATCTCCATTCCAAGAGGAACTGCTTCTTCTCTCTGAAGAGAGGATCAAGATACGAGAGAAATCCGGATCCACCGAGTGTTTTTTTTACAACAACGTATCTGAACGATGCATGATCTATGCGCACCGTCCCCTCCAGTGCCGCGCACAGGCCTGCTGGGACCCGAAGCCTGCGACAGAATTGACCAAGACGCCTTACCTCACTCGGACAGAGATCTTTAATGGAGTGGACTTGCTCCTGCACCTCATCGAAGAGCACGACAGGAGGTGCTCGTTCGAGAGACTGCATGGGGCGTTCGAGAGACTGCGCGAAACGAGGGGGAATTCGGTGGAGGAAGTACTCCAATTGCTCTCATACGAAGATCATTTCCGCAGCTTTTTGGGCAAGCAGCTGAATATCCCTGAAGAGAATGAGCGGTTGGTTTTTGGGAGGAGTTTTTCCGAGATGGTCCCAATCTTCGGCTTCAAAGTGATCGTTGGGACTGATGGAACTCGCTGTCTCGTTCCCGAACAAAACGAGCCTGAATGATATCTCTGAACACACTGTGCCGTCCAGGTTCCAGCCTGCGATTCGGCCTCCTTCGCGGTAATATGATCTCTCTTCACACACCCTCGCTTTTGGACCGAATCCAGGTCCCGATCCGGGTGTAGTGGACCGTGATTTTCTTTAGATCCCGACGGCGTTCGAAAAACCTGTCTTTCATTGACCTAAGCCATTCGAGGTGAGCCTTTGCACTGTCCATGTCGTTGAACATCTGGTGCTTCCCGGCAAGGATCTCCATCCGCAGACCGCCGTCCTTTAATGAATAACTTCCGGAATTACTGCACAGCATGCACCGGACCTTTCCGTCGGAAAGGAATCGAAAAGTGTCGCCGCCACAAAGCGGGCAAGCGACATGGATACCATTCGTTTCAATGCCTTTTTTCAGAAGAGCATCGGCCAGAACCCTTGCCGTATTCTTCCTTTCGTCGTCCACAAAGACTTCCCCCGGCAAGGCTGCGTAAAGGATCACCGTCCCTCGGAGATCTCCGAAGGTGAGCTTGATGAACCGATCCAGATCGAGCTTTGTCTGCCCCTCCAGACCCTCGATACCAGCCATTCCCACACCCACCGCAGGTTTTCCCCACATTCTCTCCAAGTGCCCGTAAAAGCTCAGCCCACGATCCAGAAAGCGTTTCAGGCTGGAATTGGCACCGAGAAAGTATGTGGGGGCCGCCACAACGTAGGCGTCTGAATTGACCAGGGCATCCAGGGCAATCTGCAGATCGTCGTCCTGTGGACACCGCATCTCATCAAACAGGCATCGATAGCAGGCCCGACACGGCCTGATGTCCAATTCAGGAAGCCTGATCAACCGGAGACGCCACCCTTCAGGGAAACCCCGGTAGACTTCCTTCACAAACAACTCCGAATTGCCGAACTTCCGGGGGGAACCGATGATTCCAAGCAGTGTTTTCTCCATCAGAATCTCTCCTCGCTGCGGTCATGACCGCCGTTGATTACCGTGAAAATGCGCTCAGCAATAGGTCTGGATTCAGTAACTTCTCAATGAG
>JAAYUJ010000133.1 GCA_012517775.1 Deltaproteobacteria bacterium | reverse complement strand
GTCCGGCAAAACGGTAAAGCTCATGGAAATGGTGGACGGGACCTTGTCCCTTGCCGATGGCCAGGCCGTGCCGAATGGCTCCGGTAATATATGCCTTGGCATGTGCGACCGCTTCTTCCACGGCCAATCCCCTTGCAATTCCGGCGGCGATGGCCGACGCAAACGTGCAGCCCGTCCCGTGGGTATGACGAGTGTCACAGCGCTCGTTGGCATATTCGCGAAACCTCTCCCCGTCAAACAGGAGATCCATGGGAGCTCCGGTCAGGTGGCCACCCTTCACAACCACGTACCGGGGTCCCATGTCTTTGATCCGGTGCGCGGCGACCCGCATACCCTCTGAATCGGCCACCTCATGGCCGATAATGGCCGATGCCTCGTGGAGATTGGGTGTGACCACCAGCGCAAGGGGAAGCAGGTCCCGAATCATCGTTTCAACGGCATCCCGCCTCAGAAGAGGATCCCCGCTCTTGGCCACCATGACGGGGTCCACCACGAGATTGGCCAGATGCAACTCGCGCACGTCGCTCGCCACCTGGCGAATGATGGCTGCATTAGCGAGCATGCCCGTCTTGACCGCATCCACCCCGATGTCCGTCACCACTGCCCGAATTTGAGAGGAAACAAAGGCCGGGTCGATTTCCACCACTCCGAAAACACCGGTGGTGTTCTGGGAGGTGAGGGCCGTGATGGCGCTCATGCCGTAAACCCCCAGAGCGGCAAAAGTCTTGAGATCCGCCTGAATGCCAGCCCCTCCGCCGGAATCGGACCCGGCAACGGTCAATGCCCGAGGTATCTGCTTCATCGCATGTGCCCCTTATCGTATGAAGACTTCAGCTTTCATGGCTTCTCTCCGGGGTCGCAAAATGATCCCAGCCCGGAGCAAGGGTGGTGTGGTTCACAAAACGTCCGTCGGCACCGACTGCACGGATGCCCTCCCCATGAGGAAGGATTCTTCCCACCACGGTACAGGGGGTACCCGTTTCCCTTGTCACTGACTCCTCCACCCACGGAGCATCCTTCGGATCCACTGTGAACAGCAATTCATAGTCCTCCCCCCCCGTCAGTGCCCACGAAATCGCTTCCACCCCACACGCCCTCGCCACAACAGCGCATGATTCACCCACAGGGACTTTTTCCCTCCAGATTTCAGCACCTACCCCGCCAGCCCGGCAAATATGACCGATATCGCTCATGAGCCCGTCACTCACGTCTGCCATGGCATGGACCTTTCCACTTGCTCCGAGGAACTGCCCTTCCCTCAAACGCGGGCGGGGAGTGAGATGCCTTTCAAGCAAAAGCCCGCGGACCGGCTCCCGTATCCTCGACACCTGCCTCAGAATGATCTCCAGACCGGCCCTGGCATCCCCCAGAGTACCCGTGACCATGATGAGATCCCCCTCCTTTGCACCTTTCCGCAACATCATACACTTAGGGTCTACCGTTCCCAGCAGGCACAGGTCGATCACCATTTCTCCCGCCGCCCTGCTGCAATTTCCTCCCACAACCGACGCCCCCGCCCACCGAAGCTGCTCCTCAAGGCCCGCGTAGAGTCCGTCCACGAAGGTCACATCGGTATCGGGGGGGAGCACCAAAGAGACGAGTGCCCATCGGGGTACCCCCCCCATCGCGGCGATATCACTTACATTAATGGCCGCAACCTTTTTTCCCAACTGCTGGGGCGAAATGGCATCCCGGCGGAAATGCACCCCCTCAACCTGGATATCGCAAGTGGCAAGAAGGTAACTGGGACCGCCCGTGTCCAGGACCGCCACGTCGTCTCCGATGCCCACCACCACACCCGCTGGGGGGGAACCCAGAAAACGCGCGATACGTCCAATGAGTCCAAATTCACCCAATTCACTGATCTTCATGGAATCAAAGACCTTCATTCCATTGTGGCCAAAACACTTCGTGCCCCTCCGAAACAACCGAAAGCAGCTTCTCAACAAGTTCAGGCAGCCATATCTTTGCAGGTCGGGTTTCCACATACCCCACACATTGGGGCAACGGCAGTCGGGATTGGAATCCGGACCTGCTCATCAAGAAGGTACAACCGAAAACCGAAAAGCACCGACTTCAACGGAGAGACCGGAAACAACGCAGAGATTTTCCAGTGGGACATCCTTTGCAGATCCGGCGTTTCCGAACGGCGAATCAGGACTTTTCGGATAAGCAGGCGGAAAGGCATCCCATATCTTGATACCACCGATACATAATGGAAGCAACAAGAGGACAGACAACAGGTGATACGGAAAGGCACTTTCTCAATAAGTAAGTCGAGATTCCAATCCCGACAGCGCTTGCACCCGTATGTCGGACATGGCAACCCGACCTGCCAAGCAGTCGCGACCACAACTTATTGAGAAGTTACACGGAGAAGAGTCATGGAGCCGGTTAACTGCCGAAAAAGGATGGGTAATGGGCTGGAGGAGCCGGGAGAAACGACCTTCCCCCGAAAGCGCGGGGGAAGGGAGCACAGGGTCGAGTCAGTCTATCCGGCGACGGTATTCCCGATCAATCTTGAGCCCTTCGATGTCGGTAGTCTTTTCACCCCTGGCGGCGAGGATCTGGTCGATGCCCCGTTTGACGACAGCACGCTTGGAAGCATATGCCAGGGCTGTTTCCGCAGTGATGATCCCGTCCTCGTATTGCTGAACGATGCAATCGTCGAAGGTGGTCCATCCGAACGGTCTCGACTGCTGCATCATTTCGTAAAAGGTCTTCCCCTCCGCCTCACCGTGGGTTATGGCCTCCTGTACCCGTAGATTGTTTCCCATGATCTCGAAGACCGCCTGCCGCCCTCCCCCAATCTTGGGCACCAGGCGCTGCGAAATGACCCATCGGGTGGATTCCGCCAGACGCAGGCGGACAAGGCGTTCCTCCTCCAGTTCGAACATTCCCACGATGCGGTTGACAGTGGAAGACGCATCGATGGTGTGCAAGGTGGTGAGCACCAAATGCCCGGTTTCTGCGGCACTCAGGCCGATTTCCACCGTCTCCCGGTCGCGCATTTCTCCCACCAGGATGACCTTGGGAGCCTGGCGCAGGGCAGCCCGCAGCCCGCTGGCAAAGGCATCGAAATCGAGGCCCAGCTCCCGTTGATTGAAAGTTGCCATGAGCTGAGGATGCACATATTCCACGGGATCTTCCAGGGTAATGACATGAACGGGCTTTTTCCGGTTGATCTCATTGAGCATGGCAGCCAGCGTCGTCGTTTTACCGCTTCCCGTGGCTCCGGTCACATACACTATCCCATTCTTTTCCTCAGCGACTTGTTTGAACACCTCAGGCAGTCTAAGTTCGTCGATGGACGCCACCTTGGTGGGCAGCTGCCGCATGACAATGGAATAGGTTCCTCTCTGGGAAAAAACGTTGACGCGGAAACGGGCCCTCCCCGGAAGATGATAGGAAAGGTCGCAGGAACCCTGATTGAGAAGCATCTGCATACAACGCCTGTCACCTCCCGCAAGGTTTAGCATGAGCATTTCCGTGTGATAGGGAGTGATTTTCGGAATCCCGAAGTCGCGGCACACAGGCTTCAATACACCGTCCACCTCCGCCTGGGGCGGTTTACCCACTGTGAAGTTGATGTCCGAAAGGTGGGGATATTCATCCAGAATGCTCGTCAAAAAGAAGTCCAATTCTCGTTTTCTCACAGGTCATGCCCTTTCTTTGTCTGTCTCGCCCGAAGCCCTTGCCCCCGTCAGGCCCCTTATATCTCAGTGAAGTCTAAAGGAGGCTGGGTAAGGTACGGTTTGAACTTCTCCTTGTCCACGCATTTCGAGTACGCCTCGTCGGGGCTGATTCTTCCCGATTGCAGGGCGGTCATGATGCCGTCGTCCAGGGTCTGCATGCCGTATTTCTTGCCGGTCTGCATGGCGGATATGATCTGATGTGTCTTGGATTCGCGGATCATGGCGCGTACCGCATGGGTGGCGATCATGATCTCCAGCACCGCTATCCGCCCCTTGACATCCACCCGTTTGAAAAGACCCTGGGAGATAACCGCTCTCAGACCGTCGGCAAGAGTCGAGCGGATCTGACCCTGCTCACCGGTCGGAAACACCTCGATGATACGGTCGACGGTCTTGGATGCCCCTGTCGTGTGGAGGGTCGAGAAAACCAGGTGTCCGGTCGCTGCTGCTTCCAGAGCCAGACGCATGGTTTCGAGATCGCGCATTTCCCCCACCAGGATGATATCGGGGTCTTCCCGGAGGGCCGCTCGAAGAGCCGCGGAAAAGGAACGGGTGTGGGTACCGAGCTCCCGGTGGTTGATGACGCAGTTCTTGCTCGTATGAACGTACTCGATGGGGTCCTCGATGGTGATGATGTGGTCTTTCCTCTTCTTGTTGGCTTCATCGATGATAGCGGCAAGAGTTGTGGTTTTCCCGCTTCCCGTCGGTCCCGTGACGAGCACCAGGCCGCGAGGCAGGAGTGCAAGCCGACTGATCACTGGTGGAAGCCCGAGTTGCTCCACGGTGAGAATCTCGCTTGGAATTTCACGGAATATCGCGCCAATGCCGTTATTCTGCATGAAGAAGTTGGAACGGTATCGGGCAAGGCCTGGAATTTCGTAGGCAAAGTCCAGATCTCCCGTTTCTTCGAACACCTTGATCTTTTCTTCCGGTGTGATCTCGTAAAGCATGGAGCGCAGCTCGTCATCATCAAGGGTCTTGAACTTTACCCGCTCCAGATCGCCACGAATACGCAGCACCGGTTGTTGTCCCGATATGAGATGAAGGTCCGATGCCTTCTGTTCGTTCATCAGTTTAAAGAATGCGTCAATTCGCGCCATAAATCGCCTCTCGCTCCTTTAAAACCCTGTGAGAACCAATCTGTATGATGACCATGTCCTTTTCAAAATCCTCTACCACTCCAAAGTGATCCAGTGCCTGTGTCGTTCATCCAGGCGCGTGAGACCCGCATCTCTTGCCGCCTCCAGCGCCTCGCTAAATTCCTCCCTGGTGATGCGTCTTCTCAGCTTTGGTACGGCGAATGCCCCACCGCATGGATGGTATTGATCCATGACATTCACGTATGTATTCGGCGAAACCTTGCGAGCAATAAAGCGAAGAATTTCAGGCGACCCTGCAAGGTGCTCCGGCATCACCAGGTGTCGCACGAGAAGACCTCGCGTTGCGATCCCTGCGGCGTCCATCCGGAGATCTCCCACCTGCCTGTGCATTTCCAGCAGGGCTTCCCGGGCACGCCGAGGATAGTCCGGTGCGGAGCAAAGCTCTTCGGCGACGGCGGGGTCCCAGAATTTGAAATCCGGCATGTAGATATCGACAATTCCATCCAGAAGCTTGAGAGCTGAAACCCGGTCATATCCCCCCGTGTTGTAAACGAGAGGAACTTTGAGTCCTTTTTCTACAGCGAGAGGCAATGCTTCCAGAATCTGCGGGATGACATGGGAAGGCGTAACAAAATTGATGTTATGGCAGCCGGACTCCTGCAAGTATACCATGACCGCGGCGATTTCCTCGGCGCTTGCCGGCGTACCCTCACCACCATGGCTGATGTCATAGTTCTGGCAGAAAACGCAGAGCAGATTGCAGTTTGAGAAGAAGATGGTTCCAGACCCATTTCGCCCCACAAGAGGCTTCTCCTCACCGAAGTGGGGACCGTAACTCGCCACGACTGCATGGCGGCCGGTGCGACAGAATCCCGTTTCCCCTTCCCAACGGTTCACCCGGCAGAGTCTCGGGCAAAGGGTACACTTCTTCATCCACTGAAAGGCCTTCCGAATTCGCTCATCAAGCCTTCCATCCCTGTAAGCCTCGATATAGGCCGCTGCCATGGCTTTCCTCCTGTAAGAGAATTGAAGAGAATAAGGAAAAGGCGAGGCGGGGTGACCGGGAGGTTGATGGATTGGAGCATCCTGAATCATCTATAGAGGCGCTCATCTGAGTAAGTCGGGACTCTTACCCGATATCCCGTAGTCGGGAATGGAATCCCGACCTACTCAGGGGG
>JAAYUJ010000706.1 GCA_012517775.1 Deltaproteobacteria bacterium | reverse complement strand
GGCATCACGTTGGTTTGCGGGGAGAACGTGTGCGGCATCGATCCCGACCTCCAACTGAACAGGAACGGAAAGATCTCCCATTCTCCCGAGATGGACCGCCGCATTGACGTTTACAGGCGCTATCGCAACGGCCTGGGTGAAATCCTCGTGCAGATGAACGTCGAAGACACCCGTCTGGGCGTTGCCGAATATGTGCTGGAAAAGCACGGTCTACAAAGCATCGAGCTGAAATGGGGGCAGGGTGCCAAGTGCATCGGAGGGGAGATCAAGGTCAGGAAACTGGACCGGGCACTGGAACTGCAGAAGAGGGGATACATAGTCACTCCCGATCCCTCGAACCCGGTCATTCAGGCGGCCTATAAGGACCGTGCCATCAAGGAATTCGAGAGGCACAGCAGGCTGGGCTTCGTTTCCGAAGAGGGCTTCATGGCGGAAGTGGAGCGTCTGAGAAGCCTTGGATTCAAGAGGATTACCCTTAAAACGGGAGCTTACAGTCTTCGGGAGCTTGCCATGGCCATCAAGTGGGGATCCAGGGCGAGAATCGATCTTCTGACCATCGACGGGGCTCCCGGCGGCACCGGCATGAGCCCGTGGCGCATGATGCAGGAGTGGGGAATCCCAAGCATATATATCCATTCGGCGGCGTATGACTTCTGCAGGAAGCTTACGGAGAGAGGCGAGAGAGTCCCCGATATCGCATTCGCAGGGGGCTTTGCGAGTGAGGACGGGATCTTCAAAGCTCTGTCCCTGGGGGCTCCATATGTGAAGGCCATTTGCATGGGCCGCGCATTGATGATCCCGGGCATGGTGGGCAAAAACATCGCCGAATGGCTTGCCAAAAGTGATCTCCCCAAGACGGTCAGCCAGTACGGTATGAGTGTGGAAGAGATTTTTGTGAACTACAAGACGGTGAAGGATATCGTCGGTGAGAATGAAATCGAAAAGATTCCCCTCGGTGCCATCGGCATTTACAGCTATGTGGACAAGCTCCGGGTGGGACTGCAACAACTCATGGCCGGTGCCAGGCGTTTCAACCTGAACACCATGAGCCGACAGGATCTCATGTCTCTCACCGAAGAGTGCACAAGAGTGACGGGTATTCCATACGTGATGGATGCCTACCGGGAAGAGGCGGAAGCCATCCTCAACAGCTAGCGTCCAGCCCGACCGACTTCGAACGATTGCGAGGCGTCCTGAAGCAGGCTCGCCAGTCTGCCTTCTGATGACCATTTTTTATGATGCCCCGTTGCACCGCGGCAGCGGGGCATTCACGTTTCACGCTTGAAAGCCTGGTATGCGCCGGCTTCTGTTGGGGGATCATTTGATTTTGATCCACAGGAGCCTGGCCATTGCAGGCCCGGGATTCTTCCAGTGTGAGGGCATCTCCGAGGTAAGATAGACTGTATCTCCAGGGCGAAGGTTGTAGACTGCCTTGTCCAGCTTCATTTGCAGCTTTCCTGCCAAAACGTAGCCGATTTCCTCCCCCTTGTGTATGAAAAAGTGTGACGAAAGGCTCTTGCCTGCAGGGATCTCGATGAAATAGGGTTCTGCACGGGCATCGAAGTCGATGGGAGTCAAGAGCTTTGCTGTTATGTTTTCCTCGGGGATTTCCGAGACCTTCACCTCGGAAGCTTCCGAAGAAGGGAAGATGATCCTTTTTTTTACCTCTGTTTGATCCTGGAAAAAAGAACTCACGTCCACGGCGAGGACTTCCGCCATCTTGAGCAGGGCCGGAAGGGAAGGGTAAATCAGATTGCTTTCCACCTGGGAGATAGTGCTGGGAGTCACGCCCACGAGCTTGGCCAGTTCCGTCTGGGAAAGGCCGCGCTTGGTGCGCATTTCCTTCAAGCGCAGCCCCAGGTCGATCCTTCCCTTGGTGCGCTTCTCTTCGTCGAAAGTAACGGTCAGGTCTTTGACCCAGTAGGAAAAAGGCTTTTGGACATTATCCAGGTCCCGCTTTTCTGCCTTGAGAACGGTCAGTGAAGTGGTGCCTCGCCGGATGGAGAGGTCGATAACCACTTGGGCGATCTGGTTGATATTGGCCCTGAGACGCTGGGAGTGTGCTTTCTTTTCCATGACCCAATAGGCGACGGTATTCAATTCGTACAGTCTCGGGCATGAATGGGAGTAGAAGTTGAGGATATAGTCCTCACCCCCCCAGACCTCCTGCATTCCCGTAATGCTCTCGAAGACCAGCCGCACGTCCCCCTGCAGTTCACCATGAAGGCCATAGAGAATATCCATGACCCGGTCCATCTTCCTTGGTTCGTCGACGCGGATGATCCGGCATGGCGTGACGGTTGTTTCATCATAGAATCTCAGAAAAACGGGGGAAGAAGCCCCCTTGCCGCATGTGAAGCAATCCAGGATGATCAGGTCCGGGTTTTCCGAGAGGGGCCCGAGTTTTTCAAGGAGGTTACGTGGAGACCTGTCAAAGCTTACATAGACGATCGGCTTGCCTAGGGCTTGGGAAACCTGCATCAGACTCTGGCAGAAAACGTATGCCAGGCTGCCGGAATCATCATGCCACACCACGTTGTCCCCGATGTAGAGTCCCCCCAGTATCTTGTCAAGTTGACTCAAACCCGATGTGATTCTTTGTCTTTCGGACATGTTGAAGCACCTCGCCTGCATCAATCGATATCAGCGTTTGTATTGCGATAATATAGAAGCCGTATTGATGACGCAAACGGATTTCCAGAGAACGGATCCTGCCAAATAGAGGAGATGGCCTCCACCCTGATCCCGAGGGGGATTCGGCTCCTCGCTGTTAGATTTCCGGTAATGTATTTACAGTTTCATCAGGTCGGGTTAAATCATACAAGCGACGAACGAACTGCTGTAAGCAGGCCCAAGGGAAGGTTGTTGCCGTCATTTGAGGCATGCTTTGCCGAAGCCCGGCGAGCAATATGCGTGGTGCACGTTCCCCCTGCGGCGATTCTGCGTAGAGTTCGTAATAGTGAGACAATATGAAGGAAAGAAATATGCATGTGCGTCTTCTTCTCCTGGCCCTGGCACTTTTCCTTTCGGGGTGTGCGCACGCCGTCTCTTATGAAATGCGGCAAAAGGTCAATAAGGACATCTCCTTTCCCGCCATTCTGAGGAATCCCGAGGCTTACCGAGGGGAAACGGTCATTTTGGGTGGGAAGATCATCGAAACCATCAACCACGAGGGCAATACGGTCATCAAGGTGCTACAGATTCCTCTTGACTTCTATGGTGTACCAATGGAGGAGGAAAAATCCCAGGGGAGGTTTCTCATAACAATGACCGGCTATGTGGATGGAGAAGTATACAGCCGCGGCAAGATGATCACACTTGCGGGGGAAATCATCGGGACAGAGATGGAACCTGTCGGGGAGACCCAATATGCTTACCCGGTACTCCAGGCAAAAGAGGTTCATCTCTGGAAGGATGGAGCGGCGTATTACCATTTGTATCCTCGACCATACCGCTACTGGGACTGGTATGGTTACCCCCTCTACCATCCATGGCCTTATGGAGGATCTCCCTTTTTCCTGTTCCCCTGACTGCGCCATGCTATTCTTTCGGCAATCCGAAGCCGGGGTGCATGTAAAGCGGACAGCAGCTTGGAATTGCTATCCGGCATACGGGATAGGGAAACTGCAACGTAAAGCACAATGGAGAAAGCATTGTTTTTGTCTGCTAATGGAAAGAGTTGACTTGTCCGATTTTAACTCACAAGATATTCTTCTGCCCTCCGCTGGCTGCCCGGGTGCAGCAGGCGGTTTTGATATTCAATTCAACCAGGTGAGGAACGGCTTATGGAGTGGTACGCTGTGCAAATGTGCCAAGCCCCTGTGGAAGCAGCGAGCTTTTTCGGTGCTGTTCAACTGATCGCTCTCGCTGCAATCTGGCTTTTCCGAATTCCTTTTCCCAATCCGGTCAAGCAGGAACAACGACATCTCAGTTTGACGAGTGGTGAACTGAAGGAAAGAATGGCAAAACCAAACAGGGCATGAGCAATTCATGCTGCGATGGCGGGCACAAAGGGTGAAAAGCCCTCGTGGAAGCAGGAGTCCTGAGTTTTCACGGGGGCTTTTTTTATCGAAGAACTGATGATTATGATATGAAATCATTCTTTCCCATGCGATCATTGAACCACCAGAGGATGCCAAATCGAGTGAACCGGCATAGGAAGAGGCAAAGGGATTTCAGAGAATGTCGTGGAGGATGCGTCAGCTCCGGAGAATGCTTTCATGCCGTTCTATGAAGCTTATAGCGCTTTTTTGTTTAATCAATCAGTTGGAAGGATACATCCTTGTCAGGCCTTATATCAGAGAGACTCAAGAATTCATGGAAGTCCGTTGAACGAAATGAAATCACTCCCTCGGAGTTCCAGGAGGAGCAGGATTTTCTTATAGCCCAATATCGGAAAAGGTGGACCCGTGCCCTCTTGCTCGATGGTTATGAAGACTTGGAAATGAGCATTCTGGCTGAGATAGGCCTGTTTCTGGGTACGAACGATCTCGATGAGGTTCGGCAACGATGCCGGTATGCACTGTCTCATGTCAGGAGAGAGTGGGAGGATCGTGTTGATCCTGAAAGCCGCGAGTCTGTCGAGCGTTTCTATAACGAGAGTCAGGCTATGATGTATGAGTTGATGTGGTGGCATACCCTCGTGGACGACACATCCCCATTAGCTTATGTTGCCGCCATGGAATTCGCTGGACAGTGTGGATGTCGATGCTGCCTGGATTTTGGTGCGGGGGTCGGCTCCGGTGGAATCATCCTTGCCAGGAATGGTTTTGATGTTACCCTTGCGGACATCAGTTCCTCCATGCTGGATTTTTGTCGGTGGCGGTTTGAATTGAGAGGACTGGAGGGGCACTTCATCGATCTCAAGAATTCTGGTCTTCCTGATGATGCCTATGATATGGTTGCCGCAATGGATGTCTTTGAACATCTCGTTAATACCGCGGGGACGGTGAAAGTGATTTCAGGGGCACTGAAACACGGAGGGTTCCTCTTTGGTCGTTTCCACTCCGACTTGGATGAGGATCGTCCCCAACACATTGTCCATGATTTTGAGCCCACCATGAAGTGCCTGGATTCGCTTGATTTTGTTGAGGTATGGCGAGATGATTGGCTTTGGGGTCATCAGGTATTTCAAAAGCAATAGAGCTTCTATTCATTTCTTCCGCCCAAGTCCAATTGCCTTCAATTCAGTGCACTCTTCTGCAAAAAACCTTGACTGATTTGATAGTTGATGATTAATCTGACGGCGTGTGTGCTGCAAGAGCCGTGACGGTGGTTATAAATCAGCACTGCAGACAGGGAGTGACTGTTCTATGCGTCGATTAATTGCCAGTGTATTTATATTGATGCTTTCTTATTTGGTATCGGGATGTTCACATATCAAAGCCATGCCTGGTGACATTGTCTCGACGGTCGGCGGATGGTTTGGGGGATCGAAAGGGGCTGATGCAGATGGAAGAGAAAAGCCGGCCATATGTCTCCTGGTCCCCCCGGACGACAAACTGCTTGCGGCGGCCAATGACCAGTCAAAGGTTGACGATGGCTCATGCGTTCAGGTTCCTCAAACGACCCATGACTTCGGTCAGATTCAGGGCGATGCGGAATTAGTCCATGACTTTAAAGTGATGAACAGGTGTAGTAAGGCGCTGAAGATCAAGTCCATACGGCCTGGTTGAGGCTCAAAAGTCGCCCATTTTGACCGGGTGATTCCTCCTGGAGGGGAGGGAAAAATAACGTTGAGTCTGAATCCGAAGGCTTGTTCAGGAGATGTCAAGAGGTACACACTGGTAAATGTGGATGACCCCTTGAAGCCCAGCTTTGTTCTGGTTCTCGAAGGTCGATCCAGTCTCTGAATGTTGCACGCAGTCGATGATGTCTCAGGTATCGTTGGCGGTATATTCATCAGGTGTGCATGACGGTCATAAACCGCAGCCGATTCACATTCTTCTTTTTTTGTGACTTCCTCCATCCCTCGCCTGCAAACTCATTAGGCTGACCAAATGAGCATTGCATTCCTCCTGCCATGATGGGTCTGGAGCGAAGTGTCGCCCGGTGCTGTGACCCTGCATTTTGAGATCGGTGGTGACAATAACCGCCAAGTGGTTTGATGCTCAGAATTGTTGGGGGTGAGATCGTGCTGCACGGGCAAGGAGCAGGGAATGCAGCTTGACACGTGT
>JAAYUJ010000705.1 GCA_012517775.1 Deltaproteobacteria bacterium | reverse complement strand
TAAAGCCAGTGGAGGAACGAATGCCGAAGATTAAGACCAATCGCGCTGCCGCCAAGCGATTTAAGAAGACCGGGACAGGCAAGATAATGCGGGCACGAGCCAATAAGAGTCATATCCTCACGAAGAAAGGGGCCGATCGGAAACGAAGGCTTCGCCAGAGTACTCTAGTGGATGCCATCAATGTGAGAGCTCTTCGCCGGATGATGCCCTATCTATGAGGAGAGTGGGATAGACCAGTCTGATAAGAAAAGGAGTGAATGCCCATGCCAAGGGTGAAAAAAGCGGTGAAGTCGCGCCAGCGCCGGAAGAAGGTCCTGGACATGGCGAAAGGATATCGAGGCGGCCGCGGAACTTTGCTGCGAAGCGCCAAGGAGACGGTCGATCGTGCCCTGAAGTTTGCCTACAGGGACCGCAAGGCAAAGAAAAGATCCTTTCGCAGCCTCTGGATCATGCGGATCAATGCGGCTGCGAGACAGCACGATCTGAGCTATTCTCGTTTTATGAACGGCTTGAGGAAGGCCAATGTGCTGTTGGATCGGAAGGTATTGGCGGGCCTTGCGGTGAGCGACCCTGAAGCATTCGCTCGGTTGGCCCATATCGCGAAAGAAGCAGCATAGATCATGCAGTCTGAAGTCGAGCGGCTTTTGAATGCCGCAGCAAGAGATATCTCCAAGACCGCAGGCAACCTGAAGGTTTTGGAGCAACTGAAAGTCAATTATCTGGGCAGAAAGGGCAACCTGGCTCAGCTTTTCAAGAGAATGGGGGAGGCGACCGAGACACAGCGCCCTGTTTGGGGGAAGCTGCTCAATGAAGCCAAGGAAAGCCTGGAAAAAGCATTCTCCAATGCATTGGAGGAAGCAGGGAAACTCTCACGGGAACAGAGGAAATTCTTTGACATTACCGTGCCGGGAAGGCGTCCATCGAAAGGACGACTGCATCCTATTACTCAGATCACGCTGGAGATTTCCCGGATCTTTAACTGGTTGGGCTTTGAAGTCGTGGAAGGACCTGAAGTAGAGCTGGACTACTACAATTTTGAGGCCCTGAATATTCCCAGAGATCATCCTGCACGGGACATGCAGGACACGTTTTACGTCTCTGATGATGTCGTTCTGCGCACGCACACATCACCCCTTCAGGTTCGGGTTATGGAGAAACGGCGTCCTCCCATACGGGTGATTGCTCCCGGTCGAACCTACCGCTGCGATTCCGACGTTACACACACACCAATGTTCCACCAGGTTGAAGGGCTGATGGTGGGAGAGGATATTTCTTTTGGTGATCTGAAGGGGATTCTCACGATTTTTGTGCATCATATGTTTGGGGCAGATGTGGGATTGAGATTTCGCCCCAGTTTCTTCCCATTCACGGAACCCAGTGCGGAAGTCGATATTCAATGCGTCATGTGCAAAGGTCAAGGATGCCGGGTATGTTCCCAAACCGGCTGGCTTGAAATCCTGGGTTCAGGCATGGTGGATCCAGAGGTCTTCAAAATGGTGGGATACGATCCGGAGACTGTAACCGGCTTTGCCTTCGGGATGGGCATCGAACGGATTGCCATGCTCAAATACGGAATTGACGATCTTCGTCTTTTTTTTGAAAACGATCTGAGGTTTTTGAGACAATTCTGAGCAGGTCCTGTCGGGGGGGTTCTCTTTTATTTTTGGGTCTGCGGTGTTCTTCCTGAAGAGCCAAAAGAGAATGATCCCCTTTCTTTTGTTTTCCTGGCAACGGAAGTCAAGGCGTCCGTCCCCCCACTCCGTTGACTCTTCCGCCCATCAAAGTGGAGCAAGACCAAGGGAGATCCGGCATGGGGCTTGTGCCAGTGATGCAATGACCGCATGCACAGATGCGACTGTTTTTCCAGTGTGAGGGTGCCTGCGTGTCTGCTCTGGAACGTTCCAGTGCCGGCAGCCGAACAAGGGGGAGGGGTGAGCAAGGATGATCATCAGCTTGAAATGGCTAGACAATTATGTTGACGTGTCCATGTCCGTGGAGGATTTGGCTCAGGGCCTCACCATGGCTGGTCTTGAAGTGGAAGGGATAATCCGAACAGACTCGTTTTTGAGCCATATTGTCACTGCACGTATCGAAGATTGCCGGCCTCATCCCAATGCCGACCGGTTGAGCCTCTGCAGAGTTTCAGCTGGACCAGCCACCTACCAGATTGTCTGCGGAGCCCCCGATCTCGAGGTGGGAAGCATTGTTCCCCTTGCTCTTCCCGGAACAACTCTTCCGGATGGCACGAGAATAGAGGAGGCAACAGTCCGTGGTCAAGTGTCTCAAGGGATGCTTTGCTCGCAGCGGGAATTGGGGCTCGGGGCGGATGCCAATGGCATCTGGAGTCTTCCCGGTGATACGAAAACAGGGGTGCCCCTCGTGGAGGCTTTGAACCTGGATGATGTGCTTTTGGACATCAGTGTTACCCCTAATCGCGGGGACTGTCTCTCCGTGGTTGGCATCGCCAGGGAGGTGGCCGCTCTCTGCGGGAAAAAGCTTCGATATCCACAGGTCAATCTGCAGGAAAACGGTCCTCCCATCGATACGTTGACATCTATCAGGGTGAAAGACCCCATCGGCTGTCCCCGGTATGCAGCTCGACTGATTCGGGGAATCACGATTGCCCCCTCTCCTCAATGGCTTGTGCGACGGCTGCAGGCCGTAGGATTGCGATCCATAAACAATGTCGTTGACGTGACCAACTTCATCCTGATGGAATTGGGACAGCCGTTGCACGCCTTTGATTTTGACCGTCTAAGGGAAGGCCGGATTGTGGTTCGCCGGGCGTCTGAGGGGGAGAGGTTTTCAACACTGGATGGAACGGAAAGAACGCTTTTTAGTGACACGCTCCTCATTTGCGATGGGATTGGACCGGTCGCTGTTGCGGGAATCATGGGAGGGTTGAATTCGGAGATTGTCCCTGAGACGAGCAATGTGCTTATAGAGAGCGCGTATTTTGATCCGCTTTGCATTCGGAGAAGCACCAGAAAGCTGGGACTTCGTACGGAGTCGAGCTACCGTTTCGAGCGCGGGGTGGATCCGGACGGTGTCATCCGTGCCGCGGATCGCGCTGCGCAACTAATGCAGGAGCTCGGAGGAGGTGAAGTGTCCTCCGGAATCATTGATGTATACCCCGCACCCCTGGTTCGCCCGACTATCACGCTGCGGGTGGCTCGGACCAATAGATTCCTTGGAACAGATCTTGACGCTACTGAGATGGCCGAAGCCCTTCGGAGCATCGAAATGCAGGTCCAGACGTCAGGCGAGGATGAGCTCGTCGTCCATCCCCCTTCATTTCGAGGAGATATTACCCGGGAGGTAGATCTGGCAGAAGAGGTGGTCAGGCTTATCGGCTATGATCGAGTTCCTGTGACAACCCCGAAATGTGAGATGATCGCAGCCGATCTCGATCCTCATCTGCAATGCCGCTTGGAAGTAAAGAGCAGTCTGCAAAGCGCAGGGTTTTTCGAGGTGATCACGTATTCTTTTATCTCTTTTGAATCCCTGTGCAAATTGGGATATGGAGAGACCGATCCATTGCTCCATCCCGTTCGCATCAAGAACCCTCTCAGTGAAGAACTGGGTGTCATGCGTACCACTTTGATACCGGGTATCCTTCAGGCAGCACGCAACAATTTCGACCATGGAAACGATGACCTGCGACTCTTTGAATTGAGCAAGGTTTTCCTCCCTATCGACGGGGAACCCCTTCCCATGGAGCCTCATCGCCTTGCGGGCATCATGTCAGGGAGGCGCATGTGCCATTCCCTTTACGGTTCGGATGAAACGGTTGATTTTTCGGACATTAAGGGCAGCGTGGAAGAAATCATGCAGGCTTTCCAGTTGAGAAACCTCCAATATCGCAATGAGGCCTTGCCTCCCTATCTGGATTTGTCTTGTTCATCGGTTATAGTTTGCGGGGGAGAACGTATAGGTTCCTGCGGTAGACTTTCCAAAGAAGTCCAAGATGCTTTTGACCTGAAAAATACTGTTTATGTTTTTGAACTTGATTTCGATAGGATGTATGCGAAACGTTGTCCGCGTCCACTCTTTCAGGCTCTTCCCAAATTTCCTTCAGTCGTGAGGGATGTAGCTCTGGTGGTTAGGGAGGGGCTGCCTGTGGCGGAACCTTTGGACTTCATACAATCTCAGGGAATCGAAATTTTGGAAAGCGTCGATGTGTTTGACATCTTTTCCAGCCCTCAGTTAGGCATTGGAAAGAAGAGTCTGGGTTATCGACTCGTGTACAGGGCCCTCGATCGCAGTCTCACGGATGAAGAGGTGAATACGCTCCACAATCAACTGCTGGATAAGCTGATGAAAGCTTTTGATGCCACCCTGAGGTGATAGAAAAGACGCATGGCGGATAAAGAGGGTCAGACACCGAAGGTTGAAGCGCTCGACAAGAAAAACCCTTGTCAAGTCACTTACTTCATCGAGGAACAGGCGTTTCAGGGAACCTCTTACCATTTCAATGAGAGAGGCATTTTGGTCAACTGCCCCCAGCCTGCTCCCCTGAATACAAAAGTCAGACTATCCCTCCAGTTCCCTGGCTTCAAGAATGTCATAGAGCTCCAGGGTGAAGTGGTCTGGACAAACATACACGGACCGGCAGAAACCCTCTCCCCACGCGGCATGGGGGTAAAGTTTTCCAACGTCGATCGGGACATGGAAAGGCTGCTCGCTGAATTGGCCAGTCAATTTGATACTCAGGCAAGCATCTTCAGCTGTTACTATAGTTGACACGTATTGCCGTGATTTCTTCAGGCCATTTCGGTCACACTTCTTCTCCCGAGTCGGTAAGCGGGATCTTGAACTTACCGAAGCCATCTCCGGGCATGTGGTTGTACCTCGCTTATTTCTAGTACAGGGCAACATATTGAATCCTCTAGAAGCATTCATGGTGGCGCTTGCTCTCGGGTGCGACGCTTTTGCGGTCGGTTTCGGCGTGGGCACGCGGTTCTGTTCGCCGCGACAGGTCTTCCGGCTTTCTTTCCATTTTGGCTTCTTTCAGTTCATAATGCCTCTTTTCGGTTGGTTTTTGGGAGCAGTTGTCTTTGGCGTTGCACGTCAATGGGGCCCATGGATCGGCTTTGCATTGCTGGTGTTCATAGGGGCAAGGATGATTCATGAAAGCATGAAGACCGAGGAAGACAGGGGATCGGAGAATTGTCCTGATCCGACGAAGGGTTTCAGCCTGGTGATGCTGTCTGTTGCTACAAGTATTGATGCACTGGGTGTGGGTTTCAGTCTCGGATTGTTGAAGCAGAACCTTTTCTATGCTGCTATCTGTATTGGAATCACTGCCTGCCTCATGACTTGGGCTGCCATGAGACTTGGTAATCGACTTTCGGCAAGTTTCGGAAGACGTATGGAGACGGTAGGAGGGCTGATACTCATCAGCATTGGAATCAAGCTGTTGATCTAGCTGAGGTGATTTTGAGCCATGGCAGTGAGACTGGAGATTGGACTGAAGGAGCATCTATACGATGCTGAAGGTGCGAGCCTTTGTGGAAGAATCCGGGACTATTTCGGTTGGGAAGTTGAGAGTGCTCGAGTCATCCATGTGCTGACTCTGGAAACACGTCTTGACGAGAATGAACTGGAGGCCGTTCGGCAGGAGATTTTCACCAACCCTGTGACGCAAGAGTCTCGTTTCGGTAGCCTGACTAACGATTTCGACTGGGCTATCTGGGTGGGTTTTCGCCCCGGCGTGAGAGACACAGCAGGAAGCGTGGCAATGGAGGCCATTGCCGAGTACCTTCGTAGACCGATTGGACAAGATGAGGCGGCCTATACATCTAAGCTTTTCATGCTGCAGACTGCGTCCCTGGATGTGTGGCAGGTTGAAACCATCGCCCGGGAGCTCCTGGCTAACGAAATCATACAGCAATGGCGTGTTTACGATCCCTCAAGATGGAGAAGTGAGGAAGGTATGGGAATGGTTGTGCCCAGGGTCGTTCTGGCTCACGAACCCTCTTTTTCCGAGATTCCCATTCCTTCCGACGAATCCCTGGCTCAGTTGAGCAAAGCACGGAATCTTGCTTTGAATCCTCAGGATATCCCCATCATACGCAATTACTTTCTCCGCCGGGAGGTCGTGGAGGCAAGACAGCAAGTTGGTTTGTCCCTCCCGACGGATGTGGAGCTCGAAGCCGTTTCCCAGGCGCGGAGCGACCATTGCAACCACAATACATTCCGCGGGAGATTTCACTACACCGATGTGGAGACAGGTCGGACCGAGGTCGTTGAGAACCTTTTCAAGACCTGTATCGAAGCTCCCACACTCGAGCTCATGAAGCAACGGGAATGGGTTGTCTCCGTTCTGTGGGACAATGCGGGGGTTGCCCGCTTTGATGAGAACAGCAACTATGCCATTACCGGTGAGACCCACAACAGCCCGTCCAATATGGAAGCCTATGGCGGTGCTCTGACCGGTATCGTGGGGATCTACCGCGATATTATGGGGACGGGAAAAGGAGCCCGTCTCCTTGCAGGGCTGTACGGATACTGTGTGGGCCCGAGGGACTATGCCGGACCGTTGTGCCCGCATTTGCATCCAAGACGCCTTTTGGACGGCGTTGTGGAAGGTGTTAGAGACGGGGGAAACAAGCACGGAGTCCCCACGCCTTTCGGAAACCTGTTCCACCATCCATCCTTCCTGGGGAAATGTCTGGTCTTTGTCGCCTCTTTGGGCATCATGCCTCGGGAGATCGGAGGAGAGAGAACCGATGAGAAATGTCCCGGCGCTGGGGATTGCATCGTCATGTGCGGCGGTCGCGTGGGGAAGGATGGCATACATGGCGTTACGGCTTCCAGTGAAATTTACTCGGAGCACACTCCGGCTGGCCATGTCCAGATCGGAGACCCCTATACCCAGAAGAAGATGCACGATTTCCTGCTGGATGCAAGAGATGAGTGCCTCATCACTTTCATTACAGACAATGGAGGAGGGGGTCTTTCCTCCTCCATTGGCGAGTCGGCCCGCTTTGCCGGAGGGGCTTGCGTCGAGCTGGAAAGAGTACCCTTGAAATACGAAGGACTGGATGTCTGGGAAATATGGGTTTCCGAATCGCAGGAGAGGATGACCGTGGCGGTGAACCCCGAAAAGCTGGAGCGTTTCATGGAGTTGTCACGACAGCATGAAGTGGAGAGTACCGTTGTGGGGCACTATACCGACAATGGAAAACTCCATTTGACCTACCGAGGAAGGACGTGCGCCTATCTGGATCTGAGCTTCTTTACGGAGGATTTCCCCCAGTGGGAGTTCGATGCGCGATGGGT
>JAAYUJ010000132.1 GCA_012517775.1 Deltaproteobacteria bacterium | reverse complement strand
TGCTTCTCCTAGCTGAAAAGGCTTTTGAGGAGAAAACCGGTGCGAGGGGTCTGGTGAGTGTCATTGAACGGGTCCTTCTTCCATTCGAAAAGAGCCTTCCATCTTCCTCCATCAGATATTTCGTCGTCACGCGTGAGGTTGTGGTGGATCCGGAGGGTGAACTGAAACGGTTACTGGGGAATCCTGACGATCCGGAAACGATCCAAAGGTACGAGAGGATAATCAACGAGGAAAAGAAGGCCTTATTAGACCAGCTTTCCAAGAGGCAGACCCATTACATCCGAAATTACCCTTTGGTTTTTACTCAGGAAAGGGTTGAACTGGTGGTGGACCATCACCTTCGTACCGGCTTTCCCATCGAGGGCATTTTTGACGAGGCGATTCTTCTGTACAATCAGGTCAAGGTGTTCGAAAGCGATTTCTTTGAACGGTACGGATTCAAGGTCTGTTTTGATGAAGATGCCGTGAACGAGATTATTTCCCGGGCACTCCAGAGAGACTCGTCTGCCACGGTGATATGCCACGGTATTTCGAGGGATTATGATTACGGGTTCAAACTGGTTTTTGATAGAACCGGCCAGGCGGAATTCGTGGTACCAAAGACTGCTGTTATCCAGCCCCAGATTTTCATGGATGAATTGATACGTGAAAGCTACAGGCACAATCCTTTCCATTCCAGTGATCCTGATGAATGATAAGATCTCCGGTGGATTGCGCGACAAATGACTCACACCCTGGGGGCGATGCGGGAGTTCCCCGCCGTCTGCAGGAATGACAGGGCGAGTGGGGTTGATCTGATTGATTCTCTCACCCTCCCCCGCCACTTGCATGGAGAGCGGGGAGTACCCGTATACCGGATTCGCCAGCATTGCTCTCTGCCATCACAGAGAAAAAAGTGTCTGAAATTTTTCGCCCAAGTGAACCAGAGATCCATTTCCCGACCGCTGCCCGTGATGGGAGTGATGGGATGGCCGGCGCCGAGCCTTATACCAAGAGTTGCTCATGAGAGATCTAAGGAAAGAAGACCATGATCGGTATATCAAAGCTTTACTGCGGAACGGTTGAACCTTCCGACGCATTGCGCTATGGGCGCCACAGCGCCAAACTCCCTTCTCACCTGTTACAGTTCTCGGCGGACAAGAAGCCGGTGGTGGTTTGGAATATTACGAGACGGTGCAACCTGAAGTGTGTCCATTGTTACGCTCATGCCAAAGATGAATCATTTCCCGACGAACTCTCAACTGAAGAGGGGAAGGTCGTCTTGGATGATCTTGCTCGATTCGGGTCTCCGGTCATCCTGTTTTCGGGTGGGGAACCACTCATGCGGCCTGATTTGGTTGAGCTTGCAGAGTATGCGGTGAAGAATGGAATGAGGGCGGTGATCTCCACTAATGGGACCCTCATTACGGCTGCTGTGGCGAAAGAGCTCAAAACCGTCGGCCTCTCCTACGTCGGCATCAGCCTGGATGGAATGCAGGAGGTCAATGACCGATTTCGGGGAGTTCGCGGAGCATTTCAGATGGCTTTACAGGGTATTGAGGCCTGCAAGGAGGCTGGGATCAAGGTGGGTCTCCGTTTTACCATGAACCGCCTCAATTATGGTGAAATCCCCTCCATCTTTGATCTGCTGGAGGCACTCGACATACCCAGGGTCTGTTTTTATCACCTTGTCTATGCGGGCAGGGGAACGAAGCTCATGAAGGAAGATCTCTCACATGAAGAGACCCGCAAGGCTGTTGATCTGATCATCGATCGCACCCTCGACCTGCATGAAAGGGGCAAAGGAAAGGAAGTGCTTACGGTGGACAATCACTCGGATGGTCCGTATCTGTACCTTCGGCTTCTCAAATCGGGCAACCCCAGGGCCACTGAAGTCCTGGAGCTCCTGAAAATGAATGAGGGGAATAACTCGGGCAGGGGTATAGGATGTATCAGCTGGGATGGAAGTGTTCATGCGGATCAGTTCTGGCGCCACCATTCCTTCGGGAATGTTAGAGAAAGGCCTTTCAGCGTCATCTGGAGTGATCTCTCCGATCCCCTCATGAGGAAATTGAAGGACAAGAAGCAGTATGTCAAGGGAAGGTGCTCTACCTGCAAATGGCTGGATGTGTGCGGGGGGAATTTCCGTGTGCGGGCGGAAGCAGCGACAGGCGACCTTTGGGCTCCCGATCCGGCGTGTTACTTGACAGATGAAGAAATTCACCCATGAACTGAGGCGTGCCGATGTATTTTCCCACGTTCCGTCCAAGGCGATTGCGGCGCAATGCCAACCTGCGCCGTATGATTCGTGAAACCATTCTCTCCGTGGATCATCTCATATATCCTCTTTTCGCTGCTCCGGGAAAGAGCGTAAGGAATCCGGTGGGTTCCATGCCCGGTGTTTTTCAGATGTCCGTGGATTGCCTGCTTGAAGAGGTAGAAAGTGTCAACGACCTTCGCATACCTGCAATACTCCTTTTCGGCCTCCCCCGGGAAAAGGATGACCAGGGCAGCGAGGCCTACGCGTCGGATGGCGTGGTCCAGATTGCCGTCAGGACCATAAAGGATAAATTTCCCGACTTGATTGTTGTCACGGATGTTTGTCTTTGTGAATATACGAGCCATGGACATTGCGGGGTCGTGCACGGTCAGGAAGTGGATAACGATGCCACTTTGGATCTGCTTGCCAGGGTAGCCCTTTCCCATGCTCGCGCAGGAGCGGATGTTGTTGCTCCCTCCGATATGATGGATGGCCGTGTGAGGTCGATTCGGCAGGCTTTGGATCAATGCGGCTTCGAGCAGGTGAGCATTCTGTCTTATGCGGCGAAGTATTGCTCGGCTTTTTACGGCCCTTTCAGAGAGGCTGCCGAGTCCGCACCGCGGTTTGGAGATCGTCGGGCCTATCAGATGGACACGGCCAACGCTCGTGAAGCCTTGCGAGAGGTGTCTCTGGACATCGAGGAGGGAGCCGATATCGTCATGGTCAAACCAGCTCTCGCGTATCTTGATATCATCCGCAGGGTCAAGGATACTTTCAATCGGCCTGTGGCGGCCTACAATGTAAGCGGGGAGTACTCCATGATCAAGGCCGCTGCTGAACGAGGCTGGCTCGATGAAAGACAGGTCATGATGGAAACCCTGACAGCGATAAGGCGGGCAGGAGCAGACCTGATTCTGTCATACTTCGCCAAGGATGCCGCTCGATTGCTCCAGGAATGAGGGAGGAGAGCCCGAATGCCTGCTCTGAAAAGCTCTCTGGTTCGCTGCTCTTAGGTCGGCATTCCAATGCGGACGAACGCATGTCGGGTATGGAAACCCGACCTGAAAAGCGACTTTTCATCGTTTCGGGTGTCCTGAGGGAGCATGATCGACTGCTGTGATGAAGAAGGATGTTCATGAGCTTAAGATCAGAAAATGAGGTGTTACATCGCCATTCTGCCGGTCGAGATTCACACGGGGCCAACGCCCATGAAGGAGGCAAGCAGACGGGAATGGTCCAGTCGAATCTGCGCATCGTGGCGTGGGAGGTCACGCGTACCTGTAATCTTGCCTGTATTCACTGCAGGGCGGCAGCCACGGATCGTCCCTATCCCGGAGAGCTTTCCACAGAGGAGTGTTTCAGACTACTGGACGACATCGGGACTGTGAGCAGGCCGATTATCATACTCACCGGCGGCGAACCTCTGCTGCGCCAGGATATATTTGACATTGCCGCTTATGGAAATGAAAAGGGTTTTCGCATGACCATGGCGGTCAACGGGACGCTTCTCACAGTTGAAAAGGCTCGGCGTATGCTGGAAGTGGGGATTCAACGGATCAGCATCAGCATCGATGGTGCTTCGGCTGCTTCCCATGATGCATTTCGGCGGATGCCGGGAGCTTTTGAAGGAGCGTTGCACGGCGTTGAGAGTGCCAGGGGCGTTGGCCTTGATTTTCAGATCAACACGACCATTACCCAACAGAACCTTGAAGAATTGCCGGCGATCCAGGACTTGACCGTGTCGCTCGGCGCGGTGGCTCATCACATCTTCTTGCTGGTCCCTATGGGGCGAGGTAAGGATCTCAGCGAACAGGGAATCAGTGCCGACCAGTACGAGAAGACGCTCCATTGGTTTTACGAGCAGAGAGACAAGGTGCCGCTTCAACTGAAAGCCACCTGTGCTCCCCACTACTACCGTATTCTTCGCCAGCGCGCCAGGGCGGAGGGTAAAGAGGTATCCATGCAGACCTTCGGGCTTGATGCGATGACACGCGGATGTCTCGGAGGGACCGGATTCGTATTCGTATCTCATGTGGGGCAGGTTCAGCCCTGCGGCTATTTGGAGCTCAACTGCGGCAATGTGCGGGAGAAACCCTTCAATGAGATTTGGAAAGACTCCGAAGTTTTCAAAAACTTGAGGGATTTCAAGAAATACGAAGGCAAGTGCGGGAGATGTGAATATGTGCGTGTTTGCGGGGGGTGTCGTGCAAGAGCCTACGAGTCCACAGGCAATTATCTCGCCCCCGAGCCGCTCTGTCTCTATGAGCCGAAATGCACATAGGTCGACTGGCCGTCTGCCCTCTTGACCCCCTCATGTCGGCTTTTGGATCTGAGTGCTGATTGGACAAGAGCAGTGTCGCAGACACACTGGAAAATCAATGGAGGGTGATCGAGGTGTGAAGTATCGTGGGAAAGAGAGATACTGCTCTATCTGGCCCTTGGTTCTCCGGCAAAGTCTCGCAATTCTCGGTTTGGCGGTTGTAGCGGGTCTACTGGTGAACATGGCTCATCCCCACAAACTGGCCCTCATCGGAGACTGGTCGGTTGAGGCGCGGCCAGCCCCTGACGGAGTAGGCGAAGTCATCATCATAACGATTGAGGAGGCCGAGGCGCTCTATCAGAACAGGGAGGCGTTGTTTCTGGATGGCCGTTCTCTTGAGGCCTACCGGTCCGTCCACATCGAAGGGTCACTCAGTCTGCCATGGGAGGACTTCGACAAGCGATTCATTGAGGTGATGGAGAACATCCCACCTGAGCTTCCCATCATCACCTATTGCGACGGGGAAAGCTGTGAATTGAGCAAAGATCTGGCCATCGCCCTGTTGGCGAGGGGTTATGCCAATGTGCGTGTCTTGCCGGACGGATGGAGGGTATGGCGCGAGTCGGCCCTTCCCGTAGAGAGTTTTTGATCAGCGGCAACCCTGCTGATTACCCCCGTTTTCCTGGTTCCACGATTCTAGGGTTTGACGACTTCAGGCTTCTCTGCGCCGGGGGCATGAGATCCCTCGGACTCTTCCTTCGGGGCCAGCAGTACGGAAGATGCACCCGCTTCCTGAGTATTCACCAGCAGGACATTCACCTGCTGTTCGCCGGCGGAAGGTACATCGGTTTCAATGCCCACAGAAGTCTGTTGCCTCGCTCCACGGGGGATGTTTTCCAGGACGGGGGAGATCTCCAGGCTATATCCCTGATCTCTGGGCAAAGGCTGCTGGCTCACATGGAGAAGCTTCTGATCGTAAGAAAGCCGGGTAATTTGGAAGGGTTTGTTGCGATTGTTGATGATCCGCACTGTTTGCGTGCGGATGGGCTGTTGCGCAGCCAGTCTGCCGATCAGTACCGTCGGAGGCTTGACAGCGATTTCTCCTTCCACGGAGCCAATAACCCGAATGACGATATCCGGCTTCCGGGGATGGTCGGTGAGGCACTTGATAAAGCCGCTGTAACTTCCGTGCTTGATTTGGTTGGATATCTTGAGGCGGTAGTGCTTCCCCTCTGATACCGTCTCCAATTGATGGGTGATGTTGTCTCCCAGGGTGCTTTCAATCTTTGAGATGTGAAATGGCTGGGATGTACTCACCATGTCGATTGTCTGCTGGTTCATGACATCTGCCATACCGCGAAAAGAGACAACATTTCCGGGTCGTACCTCAATGAGGGACTTAACGGTACCATGAAGCACAAGCTTCACTTGGGGGTTGTTGGGATCATTGGTCAAAACTGTTGAAGACTTCTTGACGGGGCCGCTGAAGTTTTTCAAATTCACCTTGATTGCTATTTTGCCCTCGCTTCCAGGAGGGATCGTCCGATCAAACTCGGCGACTGCGCAACCTCAACCGGCGCGAACCTGATTGATTTCCAGGACTGCTTTTCCCCTGTTCTTTATCTTGAATTCATGGGTGATTTCGCTTCCCTCCAGGACTTCCCCAAAATCATGGTTTGGGTTCGGTATCTCGATGGCTGCGGTTTCCCTGGCGGATGTCGCTTGGGATGGGGGCGGAGCGGGAGCTGCTCCCGAGCTCACCGCCGCGCTGCTCAGACAGACACAACAGAAGACAAGCAGAATCAGTGCGGTTCTTATCAAGGGTTGATTCATAAGATCCGTTTTCCTCTCTTTATATCTCCATGAAATCATTTTGAAATATACTATATCACAGGGTCCGTCTCCCTCCATGTTGGCCTTGCATATCGCTTCCCGTTTGAAAGGTCAAGGTCAATTTCCAGTTCGGTATGTCCATGGTGTGACTTAAAAGAAAAGACGGAGAGAAACGGGAAAAGGGGGTATGTGCAAGTGATCAATAAGACCAGGTATTGATAGCTTTGCAGGTCGGGTTTCCATACCCGACACATTGGCGCAAAGGCTGTCGGGATTGGAATCCCGACCTGCTTATTGAGAAAGTACCCGTGTGTCTCTCAACCTTCGATAAACACTGAGGAGTGGCTCATCCCAATAGACTGGATGCCTGATGGTCCTCCTCAGGGCTGGAGCGGTCTTTTCCGGAATCCGGCATCCAATGCCTGCCTCAAAAAATGGTGTGGTTTCGGCCGTCAAATCCTAGCGGATGTGTGCTGTGGTCGAAGAACCCCGGATCAACTCACCTGCCGATACCACGGCGATTCCTTCTTTCTGAAAGCGATCGGCCTCCTGCGAAAGCACTTTGAGAGTGACAGCATAAGGGTGGCCGATAGCCACAGCACTTCCTTCAACCTTGGCTTTCCTGATAAGCAATTCGAGCTGGGAACGAACAGACTCTTCATAAGGAGTGTGATCCAGAAACACATTCCGTTTCGTCGTGGGGACTTGCAGTTCCTGAGCCAGTGAAAACCCCACACTCCTGGGGCTCGTTGAACTGTCAAGGAAATAGAGGCCCTTTAGCCTCAATTGGGTCAATAAGGTCTTCATGCATTGCCTGTCCTCAGTGAACCTGGAACCCATGTGGTTGTTCACACCTGTGAAGTGGGGGCTGATATCGAGAGCGCTCTGGAGAGTGCTTTTCATAGCGTCGTCGGACATGGATGTGAGCAGGGCGCCTTTGCCGGGATTCTTCAAAGGGTATCCCCGAGGTTGCATGGGAAGGTGCAAGAGCACTTCACGATGATGGGAATGAACCAGGTGAGCGATTTCCTGACTGTATTTCTGGTGGGGAAGAACGGCAAAGGTCAACGGGAGCGGTATACTCAGAAACTTACTGACCACTTCCATATCCAGGCCGAAGTCGTCGATGACTATCGCTACCCTCGCCAACTGGGGGGCTATGGGAGGAATAGGGGGTTCAATAGAAGGATGATGGGCGGGAGCGGGGTGGTCGGAGGTTACGTTGACCGCTGCCAGTTGCTCATTCCCCGCCCTTGTCGAAGGTTTTTCCGGGAGTGGCGCGTCGCGCCGCAACCGCTTCTCCTGTTTAGATGATGCAACCTGATTCACAGGGGAGTCGGTTTCCTTGTGCCGATCCGAGTCCGAAGGCGGCAACGGCATATCAGGCTTGACAGCGGCTTTCCTGTCATGCTCAGGGGACTTGTGAGGCCGGACGGGCGGTTGTTGAGCAACGTTCTCCGGTTTCCGGCGAACAGCATCCGGGGGGCTTGCCACCCAGTGGATAAGACCGATCAGAACAACGACGGCAAGGACCCATACGGAAAGAAGGGGAAGCCCCCCCCCTTTCGGGTTGGACTTCTTCGGCAGAGGAGCGCTGCGGGAAGTCCCCGTGCTGCGTTTTTGGCCGGAGTGTGTCTCCCTCTCTTTTTTGGATGAGGAAAAGCGCCCCGTGGAAGGTGTTACACGCTTCTTACTCTTACCCAGTTTGGCGGGCATGGAACGGATGCGCTTCCCGGATTATCTGAAATTCATCTGCGCCATGATCTTGTAACTCTTGAGCAGATCAAGCGCTCTTCTCAGCTGATTGTCCTGCTCGACCATCTTTTGAGTTTCGGCTGCGAGATCCTCCTGTTTTGAAGGCACGGTCTCGGGCTTATTATTCTCCATATGTCTGGGAAGGTCCTTTTCGCGGATGCGGCGAAGCTGTTCGCTATTCTCCTCTTCCTCTTTGGGTGGATTCTCTCGTTTCACGACGATGTCTGGCTCGATCCCCTTGGCCTGAATGGATCGACCGGAAGGAGTAAAGTACAGGGATGTGGTCAGGCGGATTGCTGAACCGTCGTTGAGGGGGATCACCGTCTGGACTGAGCCCTTGCCGAAGGTGGGTTCTCCCAAAATGACGGCCCGCTTGTGGTCCTGAAGTGCACCCGCTACGATCTCCGAGGCGCTTGCACTTCCAGAATTGACCAGCACGACGATGGGATAACTCCGGGGCCTGCTGTTCTTGTGGGCTTCGAATCTCATCTTCTGGCTTTCCAGACGACCCCCGGTATAGACAATGAGACCATTTTCAAGGAATTCGTCGGACACTTCAACCGCCTGATCCAGAAGGCCACCCGGATCGTTTCGCAAATCCAGCACAAGCCCCAGAAGCGGATGATGCTCGCTCTCCAGTTGATCCAAGGCTTTCTTCAGATCGCTCGAGGTGCCACTCTGAAAGCTGGAAATCCTGATGTATCCATAGCCGGGATCCAGTGTTCTGGTTCTGACACTCTGGATAGAAATGATGTCCCGGATAAGATCGAATTCAAGAGGCTTGCGCTCACCCTTTCGAATGATGGTGAGCTTCACTCTGGTTCCCTTTGGGCCGCGCATCTTCTGCACTGCTTCCGTGAGGGACATGTCCTGTGTCGGTTGGTCGTCGATCTTGACAATCTGATCGTTCGAAAGGATGCCGGCCTTGTCCGCAGGGGTTCCTTCCAGTGGGGAAACGACAGTCAGGATTCCGTCACGGAGAGTGATTTCGATTCCAAGCCCTCCGAATTT
>JAAYUJ010000704.1 GCA_012517775.1 Deltaproteobacteria bacterium | reverse complement strand
GTTTATGATGACTGGGTCGAATTTGGAGATGATGACATTTTTCCCCAGGCCCTCTATTCTCTCGGTTGCATGCCTCAGGAGCAAACAGGGATGCCCAAGATAGTAGCACTCTTCCTGGTTGCTTCCTCCATCGGTAACAACAAACTCACTGCGATACAATATATTCACAAAATCATGATACTTATACCTTGGCCTTAAGTGAATCCTTGGTTCAGAGCTCAACCGATCTAAAAATCCATGACTCTCCAAAGCAACCTTGGTGGGTGGATGGAGCACGAAGACAACGGAGATTCTCTTTGACATTCTTACGATAATGTCGATTACCTCTTCCATTTTGTCTTGGCGTGAGATGGTTTCAAAACGATGAATCGAAACGAGAGCGTATTTTTCTTCAGGGATACCGAGTTCCTGAACAGTGCTCCCAGAGCCATTGAGAGCCAACCTGAGGGAATCAAGAAGGGTGTTATGCAAGGTGTTGTGCTTCTCCCCGCGATACTCTTTGACATTACCAAGCGCCCATTCGTTCGGGCAGAAGTAGATGTCAACCAGACCCATTTTCCACAGCATGACCCGGATCAACTCTTCAGGAAAAGGATGCAGGTAATTGAAAGACCGCAGTCCGGCTTCAACATGGGCAACTTTTAAACCGGCAATTCTGGCCAGAATAGCCCCCAAGAGAGCAGGCAGGGCATCCCCATGGACGACAGCGATTCCATCGCTGCCGTCCGGGAACAGCTTTCGACTGTGCTTCAATCCTTGATACAATACTCTCACCATCCAGCCAAGCAGCGTTGAGCTCTTCGATATGTCTGTCCCACAGTCTCCCAGCACGATGTGAGGCTTCCTGATTCCAAATGCCTTGAGCATCTCGTAGATCGTTGCCTTATGCTGTGCCAGGTAGATGAACCGGTAGGGCAGCATCCTTTTCCGGCACTCTACCATCAAGGGAGCCGTCTTGATGAGTTGCGCTCTGGTACCAAGAATAAAATGGATCACTCTGAATACCTCGTCGGTTTTTTCGGAGGATTCTTCAACAGGGATTCGGTCGACTCCATCCGCAGTTACCATTGCCCTGCGCTGCATTCATGAAAACAATGTGCCCTTATTATGATATCCACAGCACTCGTAACTTCGGCTTCGGGTCATCAGCCTGAAATGGTGCGTCTTGATGTGTTTCTCGCGAAACTCTATTCTTTTGATAACCTCCATCCTCTCCTTCGGTCTTCCCTAAATCCTTAATCAATTGAATTCGCTCGCATCGCATCAATTCGGAACCTTTCTTGCTTGAAGGCGTTGGTGGCGGAATGCTGTCTGCACCAAGAATGCCAAGTGACTTCGACAGCAAAACTGAAAGAAACGTACCTTCTCAATAAGTAAGTAGGGATTCCAATCCCGACAGTGTTCGCACCCGGAGTCGGGTATGGAAAACCGACCTGCAAAGCACTCATGACCTGGACCTATTGAGAATTCACGAAAAAACATGATGGAGGAGTTCCCTTTTTATGAATCGAAAGACCAAGTGGACGCCACTGTTGATCCTGCTGTGCATTTTCCTGCTGGGATTGTCCCTGAGGCTTTTTTCGGCAGCGGAAACCAGAGTCGATACACCCATAAGGGCGGATGCCCGGGACTATTATCTTTATGCCTACAACCTCCGCCACCACCACGTCTATTCAAAGGACGCCGGGCCACTGAAGTCCCCGGATGCGACGCCCGCGCCGGATGCAGTGCGCCAGCCGGGTTATCCATTATTCTTGACTCCCTTCGTGGATAGCCTGCCCAGCAATGAAATACTTGGCAGGATTGTCATCAGCCAGGCGCTCTTGAGCACCCTGACTCTCATTCTTTCATTCTTCCTTTATCGGTCTTTTCTGCCGGTGTCTTTGGCGCTGGGAGCATCTTTATTGACGGCCATAAGCCCCCATCTCATCGCGGCAAACAGCTATCTCCTAACAGAACCCCCTTTTCTGCCTGTCCATTATTTTGACGGTCTGTGCAGTCGGTGGATTTGCCCGACAACCTGCCGTGCTCCGTGCCCTCGTGGTTGGTTTGCTTCTGGGTGTGGGAAACCTTGTAAGACCAAGCCTGCAATACTTTCCGCTTCTGGTGGCAGCAGTTTTCCTGATTCATCTGGGGTGGAAGAAGGGGCTTCAGTATTCTCTTGTCATGATGGCAGGGTTTCTCTTGTTTTTTGCTCCCTGGTTGATTCGGAATCAAACCGTACTGGGGAAGCTCATGGATGACCGCTTGATGATC
>JAAYUJ010000703.1 GCA_012517775.1 Deltaproteobacteria bacterium | reverse complement strand
GATCACGTGCCCCTGAACGGTAACCCCGTAAAAATTCTCGGGGATGATGCTCAGATGGCGTCTGGAACCGTTGATGATGGATACCTCAAAAAGATCCATCTCCAGTCTGGTTTTCTCTCGCGGCAGAAGTTGGGAGAGATCGCAGGAGCCACGCATTTCCGCGCATATTTTTATCCCCCGCGCGGATATGCAGATCTTTCTGGCGGCTGATGCATATTGGAGGGGAGCAAGCAATGGGAGGATGAAGAGTATCAAGACGCCTGGAATGCTCGGGATTGAGCCGATACGCCAATGCATAACGCATCCACTGCTACTCAGGCCCGATTTCTCGAAAGCTTCTTAAAATCGTTCATGGCTCTTCGTGCCCTTCATGTCTTCGTGGTGAAAATGCCTCCCGGTCACGACCCAGGACTGCACTGCATTCTCAACGGCCAAGGAGAAGAGGAGTTGCCGGCGCCATTGTCACAGTGAGGCTCACTCTGTTTTCATCGTAGCCCTCATCCTCCTGACTGGAATCGACGGTGTTGTGGACAAAACGAAGGGCGGTAAGCAGCCAGGGACGCAGTCGATAGGTCAAACCGGCGAGAAAGGTCGTTGTATTGTCTTCACGGTCGGCGACATCGGTATACTTGCTGTTCCGGTAGGCAATGGAAGCCTCCCCCGCCAGGTGACGGGTGAAATTGTAAGTCCCTGCGAGAGTAATCTCTCGAAATTCGGTGAACCCCAGGTTTTCAGCCCCGTAAAAGGCCTGATCGTACCCGATCCCCCCGGAAAGCCTCAACGCACCGCGAGCAAACCGCTTCGCCATATCTCCCCGGACGACATACCCGCTGCTCGGGTCCCCGTCGTCGATGGTCCGGTAAAAATAGCCCCCGCTCAATGAGACGGCGACCGTTTCAGAGGGACTGTACTCGAGGCCGACGGAACCGTCATGAATCCGGTAATCGGGATCCGTTCCTTCAAATGACATGTCAGTCAGGGCATATTGCACAAATATATCGAAGTGCGGAGAAAACCTCCGGATGAATCGCGATCGCATATAGAGTTCATTGATGGAATCGGAGACGGGCTCCTCACCGTAAAAATCTCCCCGGGAGTAACGTGCAGCCGTTTCAATCCCGTACCGCGTGTTGAAAAAATACGTCAGGCCGGCTTCGGGTATATGACGCGTGTTGTCCTCGATGGTTGGGTCCTCATTTTGGAGCAGGGAGTAGGTATACGCGAGAAAAAACGAATCCGTCGGCCCGAACCTGTGAAGGAACCGCGCATTGGCGAAGTTGGTGAAGTAGGGCTCCGTTCCCCTCCTGATGGTTGTATCCACCGGGGGGGCCGGTTCATCAGTCCGCACGAAGGTGGGCTCCCGAGTGGGAGTGGGATCGTCCGTCCGTGTGAAGGTATCCCTGAACTCAAGGCGGGAAGCTCTCGTCAGCTGATCATAGGCACTCATCGTGGCGGCATGGCGCGTGGAGAGGCTTTCCTCACGTTCGGCATGATATGCGAGGGAAGGGTCATAGCTGAGCGTCAGAGCCCTGGTTTCACCCGTCAGGGCGTAGGTCACCCCAGGGGAAACCGTTGTGATCACGTCGGATTGAGGATCTGTACTGTCCTGTTCAGCATTGTCTGTGTATTCCCCGCTGATTGCTATCCTCGGCAGGATTGTGGAACGATAGCCCGAGCAGGCAGTCAACACTGCCGACAGGCCGAGAACAAGAAAAACCAGGCGCGCCCCCATAGCCCATTCCCCCCCGCTTTCGCCGGAGACCCCTTTCCTCTGCCGACGGTACTCATCAAGGAACCACGATGGTGTCGTTAGCCCGCAGGGTGAGATTCTGCCCTGAATCCTTCCCCTTGACAATCTCCTTGTAGTTGATCTTGATCTTCCTCTCTAACGCTCCCTCTCTTCGAATCAAGAGAATCCGATCCTTCGCGGCCCACTCGGTGAACCCTCCCGCACGCGCTATCCCCTGCACAACGGTCAACTCCTTTACCAGGTCGTACTCTCCGGGAGTCCTCACCTCACCGACCACATAGAACTTCTGACTTGCCGGCGTCCTGACGGTAACGGTCACCGCCGGCTCTCCGATGAACTCCTTGAGTCTCGTTTGAATCTCATTTCTCAGCTCCATG
>JAAYUJ010000131.1 GCA_012517775.1 Deltaproteobacteria bacterium | reverse complement strand
GACGATCAAGAAGGTGACGGAAGACATCCGGGACCGCTTTCACTTCAATACGGCCATCGCTGCCGTCATGGAACTGGTCAATCTGATGTACCAGCTGATGGACAGTCCGGTGAAGGAAAAGGAAAGGGATTTCTGGCCGGTCATGCGGGAAGCCGTCGAAAGCATGGTCCTCCTCATTTCTCCCATTGTCCCGCACATTGCCGAGGAGCTCTGGAGTGCCCTGGGACACGGGCAGAGCATTCTCAGCGAATCCTGGCCTCAATGGCGGGAAGATGCCCTCCTTGCAAACGAAATCCTCGTGGTGGTCCAGGTGAACGGGAAACTGAGGAGCCGCATCATGATTTCTTCCGATGCGGAAAGGGAGGAGATGGAGCAGGCCGCTCTCGGCGACCCTCGCATCCAGGAATTCATTAAGGACAAGGCCGTAAGAAAGATTGTCGTCGTCCCCGGCAAGCTCATCAACATTGTCGCATAAAGGCCGGCATTGTACTCTCTCAATAAGCAGGTCGGGATTCCGATCCTGACAGGCTTTGCGCCAATGTGTCGGGTATGGAAGTCCGCCCTGCAAAGATGTCTTTAACTGGGCTTGTTGAGAAGTTACGCGTCAATCGAGAGAACCAAGAAGAGGGAAAAATCTCCGCAGGTTTGGAGAATCGCCATGCGCCACTTTAAAACCGCTTTCTTTCTGGCTCTCCTGATACCCATCCTGCATGGTTGCGGGTATCGCTTTTCCGGGGAAGGATCCGGCCCAAAGCCTGGACTGAAGAGAATCGCCATTCCCATATTCGAAAACAGAACGGGCGAGCCCGAATTGGGAAGTCTTTTTGCCGGTGCCCTCAGGCAGCAGTTTCTCACCAGGGGCGATCTCCAGGTTGTCCCCGAAGATCAGGCAGAGGCCGTTTTTCGCGGTAGCATCACGGACATACACACCTCATCCGTTGCGCATATCGATGTCAAGCAAACCATCCAAACCCGCCTTTACGTGACCCTGGATATACGCTGCCAGGACATGGAGACAGGGAAAGCCATCTGGCAGGATCCCCAATTCACCTATTTTAAAACCTACCTGCAGGTCCCCGACCCCATTGCCAGCTTTGACAACAGGAGGGAGGCCTTCGAGTTTCTCGCAAAGGAAATGGCCATCCGTATCCACGACCGATTCCTGAGCAACTTTTAGAGATTTATGCATTTCAGCCAGTTCATTCGTCATGTGGAACAAGGGCCGGTTGCTCCCGTCTACTTGTTCACCGGAGAGGCGGAACTCTTCATGGAGGAAGCCTGGCACCTGCTCGTGGAGAGAATCATCCCTCCCAAGGCCAGGCATTTCAATGGAGAGCGGCTTCACGCGAAGGAGCACTCCGCTTCTGAAGTTCTTGCCCGCCTCAATACCATAAACATGTTCGGGGAAAAAAGACTCCTCCTGGCTCAGCAAGTCGATGCCTGGCCGAAAGACCAGCGCAGGCTCATCATGGCTTACCTGAAGCGGCCGGTGCCTGTCAGCTGCCTTGTGATGACGAAGATGGAAAAGAAGGGGTGGGAAGACCTCGCAGCGGCAGTGGCTGAGGTGGGTCTGGTGGTCCAGTTTCCGGCCCTAACGGAAAAGGACACCGCGCGATGGCTGCAGGAAAGGGCGAAACGCAGGGGAAAGGACCTGAGCCACCAAGGGGCGCTTTTCATGGTGGAGCACGCTGGTAGGGGGCTCCATGCGCTGGATCGCGAACTGGAAAAGCTTGTCTCCTACACGGGAGAGAAGGAAAAGATCACGCTGGAGGATGTCCGGGAGGTGGTCAGCCCGCACCGGACATTTACGGTATTTGAGCTGCTCGATTATGTCTCCAGAAACCAGCCAGGCCAATCCATTGCATCCTTGCGAAACCTGCTGCGCTCAGGAGAGCATCCCCTGGGCGTCCTCGCTCTTCTCGCCAGGCAGATTCGCATTCTCTGGCAGCTCAAAGACGGTCTGGAGAGAGGGCTGCAGGCTTCAGAGATGAGCAGTCACATCAAGCTGCCCCCTTCTATCCTGAAAAAATACGTGGAACAGGCGTCCAAGTTCACCCAGGAAGATCTCCGCCGGATCCACCGGGCCATCGCCGATGCGGATCTGACCATGAAGAGCTCGGGAACATCCCCGGAATGGGTTCTCGAAGCCCTCGTCTTCTCCATTGGTTCCGGATTCAGATCAGTAGAATGAAGTCCTTGTCTCTGTATGGCCGCGAGCGCTCACAGACCTCGAAGCCGTTGTTAGAGCCCAGTTGGTTGGTGTTTCCCTCTATTGTCTCGAAGTTGTCGTCGTTCACGCGGGTGACGATCCCCGTGTGCGTCCAGTCTTTCGGGGTGTCCCGGACGACGAAAAGAGCGCCTGCACGCAGCCTGGTGCGTCGAGCCATGGCATTCGGCAGATCGGTCTCCCGGACCAGTCGCCCATCCTTCTCGGCATCGGCGACCAGTTGATCCACACCTACCTGCCGCTTCAATGGCATGGGAATTCCAAGGGCAGAGGCTGCCTGTCCGACCACATAGCTCACAAATCCCGCGCACCAGAATTGCCCGGCACCGTCCTTGCCGTTCATGTAGAGCCGCACCCAGGGGCCGCAGTTATCCACTCCCTTAACGATGAACTCTATCGGATGCTCGGCCAGGTGTTGGCGTGCCACAGCCAGCACTGCATCATAGATGGTGCTTCCCTTGACCGGCTTGATTGGGGAAATGGCGCGGCGAAGCGGCAATGTCAATTCTATCCAGGTCCGTTCATCGATCTCGCCGTTTTCCGGCAGCCCCTTTTCGCGCTGGAAGCGCTGCACGGCTCCCATCGTGCCGAAACCGAACTCGCCATCAATATTGGTATTGGCCCTGTGAAAGCAGCACCATTCCTGGACACGCTGCACCCTGCGCTGGGTTTTGCTGTCCTTGATGCCATTCCTGAGGAGCCCTGGGAATTCCAGTTCCGCTTTTGCCGACGGTTGGGCGAAAGACGGCACTTGCGTGAGCGCATCCAAAACACTGGTCGATTCGATGGCCAGCCCAGCGTCTCCCAATATTTGCCGTGTCTGATCGTCCAAACGCAGGATGTTCCGCTCGATCAACCGCTTGAGGAGCACCGCCGCACCGCACTGCTTCGACACCAGATCCGGGTCATATTTACTGTCCGAGCCGTACTTTCCCCTCTCGTAGTGGGTGGAAAAGCTCCAAAGATATGGGGAGGGAAGACCCATTTTGCGATATCCTAGACCGTTATACCTTTCGAAGCGATCCAGTGCACTGGGTAGAGACCAGTCGGTCACATTGTCGAGTTTTTCGCAAATCAGAGCATCCATCGCACTTTCGACCCAACTGAAGGGCGGTTCACCTGCCACAGGCCTGCCTCGCGGCACATTGATCGTGCGGTTGGTCAAGGGATCGCCATTGTGCAGATGCGTCTCGAAGCTGAAAGTACTCTCCAGGCCGTGCAAAATGCCGATAAACCACCACGGTACTCCAACCTGAGCCCCGACGAGCTCATACTTCTTTCGCCCTTTAAGGAACGGTTCAACGTAGTACAGGTCTATTTCCGAGATCCGCTCCGATCGAATGCGGCACGAGGCAAACATGTCCCATAGTTGCTTGAGTGATGGAGTCTCTTCTTCCTCTGCGGGCATCGGCATGACGGGCGGCGCTTCGGCAGCCGGGGCGGGAGTTGGTAAGGGCGCGGGTGCGCTCACAGGTTCGAAAACGGGTGCAGGCTCTATGGCGGATGCAGGAGCTGCTGCGGGACTCGGCGCCGTCACAGGTGCAGGCTCTTCTGTTGCCGGCGTGGGCTCGGGTATTTGGGGGGGACGGATCTCGTGAGCCACTGAGCCCTGCATTTCTCCAATCCGATTGAACAGGCCCTGAAGCTCCCCGAGGACTTGATCGAATGGCCGGGTTCGCAGGCTGGTCACCACAGCTTCGAGGTTGTCAGCAAGTTGGTTGAGGATCCCAGCCCGTTGATTGAGATCCGTGAAATCAACGAGATCCTTGAGGGTCCTCAATTCATCGATCTGTTCGGCAAGGGCCTGTTTTTCCCCAGGATCGGTCGTATCCTGCCTGCGTTTGCGCAGGACGGTTTCCGCATCGATCAGCAGCTTTCGCACTTCATTCGCTGTCGGCATGGCTAGGCTCCTCTCGACTACCTTGTGCTATACTCGTTTCGGTTGAGAAGTTGCGCTTTCAGATCTCTCCATGCTTTATTGTAGGAGCTCCTTCCAGCCGCGACCGCCACCCTCGCGGCAAGATGCCGCTCCTACAGGAGAACGAAGCTTTTCATCCTTAACGGGTACAATTTCGGCGTTACGGTGATGAAAAACCTCGGCGGAGTGTGACGATCGCCGCCCGGATGCTCTCCGTTCTTGAACGGAGCCCTTCTGTTGCCGTGCTGAGGTCCCGCGTAAACATGACGGTGTCGCACGTAAACTGGGTCTGGATTGCTGCGACGGTGGCGTCAAGGGCCACGCGCGTCTCATCCAGCAGGAGGACCCAGTCCGACAACATCCGCCGGTAAGTCTCGATCTGGGAAATCAATACTTCCGCGGTTCTCCTGTCTCCAGCGTCCATGGCATCTTTTGCCGAGTCCGCCAGATCGTCGGTCAGCAGACCAAAGATTGCCGGTGTGCCATCGCGTACGGTCACCAGGATTGTATCGATCTGGGGTTGATGAGCAACCACAGCTTCGCGAAAGGCGCTACGAGATGCGGTCTTGAGTGCCTCGTCCGCCCCGGCTTTGACCAGCGCCAGGGCAGCGCCGACAGCCGGCATATTGAGGATGCCAATCCCTTTCGCCGCTTCGACGACATCGAGGGCTCCCCGGGCTGTGCTGGAGAGATCCGCCGCTTCCTGTTTCAGTTCCCTGAGCGACCGCCCCTCTGCGTAGGCAAGGATGATGCTGTTAAAGCCGGCAACGGCAGCGAGAGAGCGGCGAAAGGCCGCGGTTGCCGGCGGGTCGTCGATACTCGAAACATATGGTGCATCCTCGATGTAGAACTGCTCGTCAAACCCCGATGCCCTGATGGTGCCGGGATTTGTCCGCGTTCCAGGAATCGGCGGCAGCCCTTTCTTGAAAAGCTCACGGGCCTTGGCGCGTTCGGCGGCAGCCAGTTCGTCAAAAATCGTTGCCGATGTGACGCTCATTCGGTCAAATGATTCGTGGTAGAGCCTGAACTCCGCCATCCCCGCCGTCGACACACAGCCGGCAGCCATGAAAGCCGAGAACAGCAGGAATCCCGCTTTCAGGCACCTTGACCAAACCGGACCAGACCCCTCCCGCACCTTCCCCTTTTCTACCAACATGGATGCCCCCCTCAAATCATTGAATCGGAAAAATCCAATTTGCCGCCGGAGACGCTTAGATCCTTAAGCATATTCGCAGGGAAGCCCCCTGCTTTCAGTGCATCGATCATCATACTGTCGAGTGGCGCAAAGAGTCATGACAAACTGTCAAGAAATATATAAGGATTCACCGCCGCGAACGGAGAAGTTGCAGAGAAAACCGTGTCCTTTTTTGTCAGTTCCTGACTCTGCATATTTCAGAGTACTCCAGGTGTGCAAAAGGAACTGGAAAAGAAAGCCTCGACTGAATTGCGAGCAAGCGGAGATGGCGGGGAGAATGACGAATGCAATGCGCTTCTTCATGTTCTCAGCTCTCCTTGCGGCTTCTTCTGATTCAACTCATTCGGGGCGTCACAATGGGACAGGAATTGAATGATAATCATTGATACATCAAATTATGCAGGAAAGGATTGAAGATCACAAGACCAAAATCTCACGCCGGAGCCATTCCCCGTGTTCCTTTCTCGATAGATGCCATGAATGCGTAGACATGTCAGGGCGTCACCAATAAACGCCCGTAGACCGAACAGATGGGTGAGGCAATCACAGGATCTTCTACTCCATCTCCCTTTCCAAATCATTGCCCTGGTTACCGAGCTCCCTTACCGCAGCGTGGACCAGAAAGTGATCGCGAAAGACCCCGAAATGTGGGGACCGCCCGTATTGTTCCAGCAACGGAAGCTGCTCCTCAAAACGCCGTTGGACCTCCTCCTGACTGAGGCCGCCTGAAACTTCGTAGTCATAAGCGATGGACGCCAGATCCCGCTCCGGCCTTTCAAAAACCTGGGTGATGCCAAACTGTTCCGGCTGTCTCATGATGTCGGAGCCGGCAACAAGGACAAACCTGGACTTGGACAGGGCATCGATGGATTCCCTGTGCTGCTCCAGAAAGCGCAGGGTTGCATCCCACTCGGCTTCCGTTTCCGTAGGGAATCCGAACAGGAGGAAAACAAGGTTCCAAATACCGGCATGGTGTGCTGAATCGAGTATCCTTCCCGCCCACTCGAGCCGGATTCCCTTTTTCATGGCATCGAGAACCCTCTGACTGCCCGATTCCACTCCCCACATCACCAGCCGCAAACCCGATCGGTGAAGCTGATCCATGAGAGACATGTCGAAGCTTCCAGTGGGCTTGGCGTAAGCAGACCAGAAGAGCTTCGCTCCCTCGCCGAGGAGTGCCCTGCTGAGTCTTGCCAGGCGATGAGGATGAATCATTTCGTCTACCAGGTTGAAATGGACGACTCCATGGCGAGTGCGCAATTCATGCAGGCGACTTACAGTCTGTTCAACGGACTCCTCCCGGTAAGCCAGATAGGTCTTCTGATGTGTACAGAAGGTACATCTCCCCCAAAAACAGCCCCTGGAAGAAAGGTAGGGAAGAATGGGCACCGGCGACAGGTAGTCCTCAACAGGTAGGTCCCTGAAATCCGGCAAAGGCAAAACATTCAAATCCGCGACCATACGGGGCGGATTCTTCGATACCTGCCCGTCTTTCCGATAAACGAGGCCGGGCACCTCGGAGAGATCGCCGTCCAATTGGTCCCGGAGTGCTAAGAGGCCCGTTTCTCCCTCTCCCACCATGAGGAAGTCCAGGCATGTCTCCGAATGCAGCCGGTGCCGGTCACTCCCGATCCGGAATGGGACCGTGTTTTGCAAGAGTCGTTCCACGTGGGGCATCACCGAAAGGGTCGCTCCGCCGAACACGACGCGGGTCCCTTTTTCTTTCAGGACCCTGGCCATGGTCAAAGCAAAATAAAGCTGCTGGCTGAAAAGAACGGAGAAGCCTGCGAGTCTCGGGGCGAGCTCCATCACAGGCTCAAGAAGCTCCTTGAAGAAACTCTCCGCAAGGTTTGGAACCGGCAGGCCCGCAAGGATTCTGCGGCAGAAGTGATCAAAGAGTCCATGAAGGACCCCTGTGTATCTTTCATAGAACTCTGCAGCTTCGTTGTATCGCTCCATGTCAAGAAAGGGAGCCATGCCTTCGTTTCCCTGAAGGTACCGGCAAACTTCCGTGATCTTACCCGCCGCCGCCTCCGGCTCCATCCCCGAGATTTTCATCCGCAGGCGCCCGTTCCGAATCCATGAGAGGGCTTTCTGATGAAAGCGCAGGTTGAGATCGAGTGTGGGAATGTGCTGGGATGGGCACATACTTTCCAGGAAAGCCTTCAATCCCGCGATTCCCAATGGAGGGCTGGTTGGGTGCATCGCTGGAGGAAAAATAAGAACGAGTTGACTCGCCAAGCCTGGAGTGTCCTCTGCTCCTTTTTCATTCACAATTCGTTTTCCCCTGTTCGTTTCCCTCATTGGTTCGCTTCCATGAAGTGATGTCAGGCATAAAAGCTCAACCGGTGTGAGGGAGGATCACGGACCGCCTCCATGCCCAGAGTCGGGTGGCCGCCTGTCTAAGTCAATGCTCGCCAGAAGAGAGCCTTTTGTGTTATAGCACCATTCGGCAATGAACGGGATACGGGTCTCACAGGGAGTCCAAGAAACCCCGGTAGAGGAATGATGGACGCAGAAAAGCTTTCCAGGCTCAAGATTGCTGAAAAGGATCAGGTGTCTCCCCGGCGAGGCAGAAAATGGAGAAGGTTCCTGTGGATTACCTCCATTCTCTTTGGGCTGGCAATCGTATACCTCTTCCTTCACTCCGGAGGGTGGCTCTCCCCCGCCGAAACGGTTCGAGTCGTGACCGTGAGCTCGGTCTATCCATCCCAGACCATCACCCAGTTCAATGCCAGCGGATATGTGGTGGCCCAGCGCAAAGCTTCAGTAGCTTCCAAGGGTACGGGGCGGCTCCAGTTCATCGGTGTGGTGGAGGGAAGCCGCGTCAAGGAAGGTGAAGTCATTGCACGGCTGGAAAACGACGATCTGAAAGCCGAAAAAAGCCAGGCAGAGGCACAGCTGGCCTCGGCCAGGACGGACCTCGTCCGGGCTCAAACGGATCTGAAGACGTCCGTGCGGAACTGGAAGCGATACAGGAACCTCTTAAACGACCAGGTGGTCTCGCGGGAGAACTACGAGAATGTGGAAGACCAGTACACCAAGAGCAAAGCACTGGTAGAGTCGTCCAAAGCAGCCATCCGGGCTCTTGAGGCTGCTGTACGGCGAGCATCGGTCCTCATCGAATACACGGAGATTCGGGCCCCCTTCGATGGAGTCGTCCTCACCAAGGATGCGGACGTTGGTGAGGTGGTGGCTCCCTTTGGGTCCGCGACCAACGCCAAGGCAGCGGTTGTGAGCATGGCCGATCTCTCGTCCTTGATGGTCGAAGCCGACGTCTCCGAGTCTTTTCTATCCAGGGTGAATCCTGGACAGCCCTGTGAGATCCAGTTGGATTCCCTCCCTGAGGATCGTTTTGCGGGAAAGGTGGCCACCATCGTTCCCACTGCCGATCGCACCAGGGGAACCGTCCTGGTGAAGGTTGCCTTTGACAGCCTTGATCCTCGCATCCTTCCAGAAATGAGCGCCAAGGTGGCATTTCTTTCCAGGAGTCTCACGCAAGATGAAACACATCCACTTCTGGCAGTCCATCGGGACGTAGTCGTGGAGCGCAACGGCGGTGCCGGAGTCTTTGTATCCGAAGACGGCAGGGCGCGGTGGATCCCCTTCCCGTCGTCAGATTATCTGGGGGATTATTTGCTCGTGGGAACGATCATGAGGGGGGGCGAACAGGTGGTCATCAAGCCCCCTCAGAGCCTCAAAGCCGGCGATCGGATCAAACTGGCGGAGTGAATGTGACGGAAGCCCGGAGCCTCCCTGAAGAACCAATCGTCGTCGTCGATCGGGTTTCCAAGTCTTATCGACGCGGCGCGCAAGTGGTTGACGTTCTCCGAGAAATCAATCTGCTCATCGACAGAGGGAGCTTCGTCGCTCTCATGGGCCCCTCGGGCTCGGGCAAATCGACCCTTCTCAACCTGATTGCCGGAATCGACAGACCCGATGCCGGACGTTTGATCATCTCGGGAACGGACATCACACAGCTCGGAGAGTCCAACCTCGCTCAGTGGAGAACCCATCACATCGGGTTCATCTTTCAATTCTACAATCTCCTCCCTGTTTTGACCGGATTGGAAAATGTGGAACTGCCGCTTCTGCTGACTGGTCTCTCGCGGAAAATCCGCCGCGAGCATGCCATGGTGGCTTTGGAGCTTGTCGGTCTCCCACATCGAGTCCACCATTATCCCAAAGAGCTCTCCGGGGGGGAACAGCAGCGGGTTGCCATTGCGCGTGCCATTGTGACGGATCCGACACTGATTGTGGCCGATGAGCCTACGGGAGACTTGGATAAGGCATCCGCGACAGAAGTATTGACCCTTATGGACCAGTTGAACCGGGAATTCGGGAAGACTATCATCATGGTCACCCATGATCCCCATGCGGCGGAGAAAGCCGGGATCATCCGCCATCTGGACAAGGGTGTCCTCAACAGCGATTGGGCATGAGCCGCCGTCATCCCAAAAAAACCCCTTTACCCGGCTTCTCTGAGCCATGGAACTGATCAAGCTCATTGTTCGCAACACCGGGCGCCATCGTCTCCGGTCGGTACTCACCATCTTGGGGATGGCCGTTGCAATACTTGCCTTCTGCCTGCTTCGAACCGTTGTGGATGCTTGGTATGCCGGGGTTGCCGGAGCCTCTCCCAATCGGCTGGTGACCCGAAATGCCGTCTCCCTGATCTTCCCGATGCCCATCAGTTATAAACAGAAAATCCTGCAAGTGCCCGGTGTCAGCAAAGTGACCTATGCCAACTGGTTTGGGGGAGTCTACGTGGATGAAAAGCAGTTCTTCCCACGCATGGCCGTGGGAGCAGAGAGCTTCTTCGACCTCTTTCCAGAGTTCATCGTACCCCCCGATCAGCTCAGGGCCTTCATGAATCAGCGCAATGCCTGCATCGCGGGCAGAAAGCTCATCGACAAGTACGGCTGGAAGATCGGAGACGCGATTCCTTTGACCGGTAACATCTACCCGGGGGAATGGCGTTTTGTCCTGCGAGGCATTTACAGGGGAGCTTCAAAGAGCACGGATGAAACACAGTTCTTTTTCCGATGGGATTATCTCGATGAAGCCCTTAAGAAAACCTCTCCCTTCAGAAGCGGGCAGGCCGGGTGGTACGTAGTCCAGATAGAGAACCCTGTGGAATCACAAGATGTGTCTCAGGCGATTGACGCACTTTTCAAGAACTCCTCCGCTGAAACGCTCACCGAGACGGAGAAGGCGTTTCAGCTTGGCTTCGTCGCCATGACCGATGCCATTGTCATCTCCATACGCATCGTTTCATTTGTAGTGATCGGGGTGATATTGATGGTTCTCGCCAACACCATGGCCATGACAGCCCGCGATCGCATGTCCGAATATGCGGTGCTCAAGACTCTGGGCTTTGGAAATACCTTCCTGTTCCTCCTCATTGCAGGGGAATCCATCACAATCGCCATGTGTGGGGGGATTCTCGGCATGGGGCTCACTTTCCCCACCGCCGCTGTTTTCTCAAAGGAGTTGGGAACGTTGCTGCCGATTTTCCATGTCGGATGGGTCACACTCCTCATGGGGAGCGGGGTGACCGTCGGCATCGGGCTCCTTTCGGCGCTTCTCCCCGCGTGGCGCGCCACGAGGGTTGAGATTGCAGAAGCATTACGGCACATCGGATGACGATGGGGCAAGACGGCTGTCAAAGCTTGCAAAGGTTTTACGAAATGTGAGGACGCTGGAGAATGAATCTGAGAGAATTCCGGAGAAACGCAACTTCTCAATAAGTAAGCCGGGATTCCAATCCCGACGGCCGTTGCACCAAGGTGTCGGGTATGGAAACCCGACCCACGAAGTTGTCGATACCTGAACTTGTTGAGAAGTTGCGTCTCAATAAGTAGGTCGGGATTCGCATCCCGAGAGCTTTTGCGCCAGGGCGTCGGGAATAGAAACCCGACCTGCAAAGCGATCGCTGCCTGGACTCATTGAGAAGTCACCCGACTTCCACACGTTGATGCGATGAGGAGAGAAGTGCGCCATGGACAAGTGCTGGGACGATCCGGGAGTTCACCTGATGGTCGGTTTTAACGGATTGAGCTTCAAGGAGGAATTGAAAGCAATTGTTGAGGAATTTCACATCGGCGGTATTGTCCTCTTCAGCAGGAACATCGAAAGTCCGCAACAGGTTCGAGTACTCCTCGCCGATGCAATGCACTTCTGTCTGCAAAGGTTGAGAAGGCCCCTATGGGTAGCCATCGATCAGGAAGGGGGGCCTGTTCAACGGCTCACCCCTCCATTTACACAGCTTCCGCCCGCCAGGATTCAGGGAATGGGAGGCATCGCGGAAGTGGAAAAATGGCAGTCGGTTGCAGCTGCTGAGCTCAGGGAGACCGGAATCCATATCAATTTTGCCCCTGTGCTGGACCTGGTGCCTGGTGGAGAGAATCGCTTCATGGAGGCACGCTCCCTGGGGAGTGATCCGCTGGATGTCGCCGACCTGGGAGCTGCCTGGATCAGAACCCTCCAGAATCATGGCGTTTCCGCGACGGGTAAGCACTTTCCCGGCCTGGGAAGAGCGGAAGCGGATCCGCATCACCATGCTCCGGTCATTCGCTGGCAAGACCGGCAGGCCATGGAAAGAGACCTTATTCCTTTCATCAGAGCCATCCAGGCAGGTGTCCATTGCATGATGACATCCCATGCCCGTTATCCTTTTCTGGATCCCAACCATCCCGCCACCCTTTCGATGGCTGTCAACAGGGTTCTCTTACGGGAAAACCTGGGGTTCCATGGAATCCTTTTCAGCGATGACATGGACATGGCTGCTGTTGCCGAAAGGTACTCGTGGGACGAGATGGTCCAAAGAGGTTTTTCCAGTGGTATTGACTTTTTCCTCCTCTGCCAGGATTCCAGGAACATCGAACCGTTCTACCGAGCTTTCCACAAATCCCTGTCCTCGAGCTCGGCATTGCGTCAGGTCCGCCATGAGTCCGTCAAACGGATGATCGAATTCCACAGAATCCACGGAACACCGGAGACCCTCTGAAGGCCGTCGAATAGTCATAGGCGTGCACAGACGCAACGGCAAGACCCGCATATACAGTAAAAGTCAGGGAGCAGTCCCGTTGTGGTATTTCAATATCAGGTGTTGACGGCTCTGATCGGGTGATTGGCCGGCAGAATTCTGTGCTGCGATATAGACGTGTCCGGTTTCATCTATGGCAAGGCCGCAAGGTGCTTCGTCACTATCCTTGGACCACCTGTAGCGACTGATCCAGGCTCGTTCACCATTCGCGGCATACTTGACGGTCAGAATACCAGAAGAGTTGCTTTGGCGATCCCGGCTGTTTCCCGTGACATAGATATTTCCGGTTCCGTCCACCCCGATTGCGAGAGGGTAGTCATCCCTTGTTGGTCCGCTGTGATGTCTTTTTGCCCACTGCCTGTTTCCATCGGCGTCAAACTTGACCGTCAAATAGCAGTATGAACTGTTGCACATGGCAAGCCCGGCGACATAAGCGTTCCCGCTACTGTCCAAAGCTATGGACTCGCCGTGCGCTCCATTGGACCACCTGTGCCATTTCAGATTCCCGGCCGAATCGTATTTCAGCGTCACAAAGCCGGATGCCGTGCCTTTCGCCAAACCTGTTACATAAAGGTTGCCACTTCCATCCACGGCAAGAGCCTTAGCAATATCATCCTGATTCGCGGGGCCGTTATAGTGCTTGATCCATTTGCGGTTCCCATTGGGGTCGTATTTGGCCAGGGCAAAGTCATAGCCGGACTCGGCTCCCTTGACGCCGGCAAGGACATATGCATTTCCGACAGCATCAACGGCGATTCGACGGCACCCATCTTCATGTACCCGGGTTCGCCATCTTCTGAGCCATTTCCGCTTTCCGTCAGTATCATATTTTATTGTGGCCGTTGCTCCATCGGATTCGCCCGTAACATAAACGTTCCCGCTGCTGTCCACAGCTATTGCCTCGGCAGAATCCCTGCTACCCGAAGAAGCCGTATATCGTCTGACCCATTTGCGGTTCCCATTCGCGTCGTACTTTATCGTCGTGAAATCATAGTCGAGATCCTGGAGACTTCCTTTGCTTCCTCCCGCAACATACACATTCCCGCTGCCGTCCACGGCTATAGCGGTGCCGTAATCATCGCTGTTTGCCAGCGGCCCGTCATACCGTCTTTTCCATCTCAGGTTTCCGTCAGGATCGTAGCTGAAGGTTGACATGCCATACTCGTGTCCTGACGCGCCCCCGTGGTACTGTCCCGTGAGGAACACATTCCCTTTCCTGTCTACCGCCATATCTTTGGGGTATTCATTAGAGTTTGCACTGGAGAGCCTGGCCCATCCCCCAAGACGCATACTGGCCATCCCGAAGTTCAAATCGTGGGCGTGCCCTGCATAGCCGATCCAAAATGTCCCATCGCCATTGGGACCCTGGGTCGACCCCCAGCTGTTCCTGCACAGCCATGCTTGCCTTGTGTCGTCCCACCCGATGATTAGAACGGCATGCCCGCCTCTTATGATGCCGGAGCTCTGAAGATAGACTTGGCCCTGTTTTCCAGCACGCCAGAAGTCCTGGAAATCACTATAAACATCAAACCTGAAGTAGGCGGGTCCGTCCTGATAGATGGAGGTCTTCATATCAGTGATGTTCGTATCCACGGTGTAATAGTCCCTGGTGTGCCAAACCAGCGTGTTGACTCGATCGAAGTTCGAACAAGGATATTCGGAACCATCTTTCGAAGGATATCCTCGACTGATTTCCTTAGACGGTCCCTTGTTTTCCCAGAATTTCAGTGCGCTCATGCTGCCGCCACTGCAACCGTGCATCACATCGTTACAGGAAATCTGCTGTTGTTCAGATAGATTGAATACCTTGGGAATTGCATACTTGGACATCAAGATCCTTGATTCCAATACTCCCACCGCAGCAAAAGCCCAGCATGATCCGCAACTGCCCTGATCCTTTGCAGCGGTGACCCATCCTTTGGTTCTCCAGTCAAATGATGAAGGAAGCGCCTTTATGTAGGCTTCCGACTGAGAAAGCTCGTCTCTGAAGCGCTTTATGGTCAGTTCGTAATCCTGTGGCTTTCCATTGTCACCCATGGGATAATCGATTGAGAGAACTGAAGATGCAGTGAAGAGGATAACCATCAAGAAACAGGCAGTCGCGGAGACAAAGCGTTGACGCATGATTGCAATCCTTTAGTGTAGATTCGAGTACTTTCTCAATGGGTAGGTCGGGATTCCAATCCCGACAGCCTTTGCACCCGGGTGTCGGGATTGGAATCCCGACCTACGAAGCAGATGTGATCGGAACACATTGAGTAGTCACGAGTTCGAGACACTTCGATTTGTCTCGGAAAAAGTGACCACAGTTCCACCGAAGCCCTATTCTCTTGTCGGATTCGAGCAAGTATAGTGCCCGCATTTCATCGACTGTTGAGAAGATTCGGATGTGATTGCTGATAACTTGAGCAGGTGAGGGACATTGAATCCATGCGCATCGATTAGTTCTGAAGGAATTTGCTGGATTGTTTTAGGCGGAAGGACAGCGATGCGCGTGAGAGCGCATTTCATCGACATGTAACTGATGACATGGTGGAAGATCGCAAACTTTGCATGGGCCGCGTTGAAATCATTTGAAAAGGTTGAAAGAGAGCTCGCCTTGTGGTAGTTGATTCCAGACTGGAAATCCACAATCATCCAACCAAGGAGGGCGAGCTATGAATTGGGCGTGGGCGTT
>JAAYUJ010000130.1 GCA_012517775.1 Deltaproteobacteria bacterium | reverse complement strand
GGCCTTCTCCTCCCGGCTGAAAATCTTGCCCAAGGTTTCCACCGTTCCAAAAATTTCCTCAACGGAGTGGCTTTCCAGCTGGATCAACAGGCAGGGATCTCCGGCGAACCGATCCCGTATGTCCTGATGGAGGGATGAGAGGAAAATGACATCCGGGTTCAATGCTTCGATGCGGGTGATCGATGGAGAAAGGAATCCCCCGACCACTTCCTTATCGGCCGTTTCAGGCGGATAAGTCTCGTAGGCTGTGAGACCCTTGATCGCATCTCCGCATCCAAGCTCGAAGAGGATCTCCGTGATTCCGGGAACGAGGCATATGACCCGTTGGGGCGGCCCGCCTATAGCAATGGGGGCGCCGGTGGAATCGTTGATTCGAACTGGGTAGGAGCTTGCCTCGACAAATTCACCTGCAAGAATCAGAAACAGAAAGATCCAGAGGTGGAACCGTGGAGTGGTGCGGGTCATAGAAACCACTTTCTCCTCTCCTTGTTGCCCATCTGCTCATTACGGAACAAGTGGGGCAATCAGCCGCTGAGGAATGAGATTTCAGGAACCATAAGAACTCCCGAATATCGAGATGCCAGACTCCGCGATAAACGGCCAACTGGTGTTCACCGAAACCAGAAGCTTCGGCAAAAAAAAATCCCTGGAGCTTTCTGCTCCAAGGATTGCACCCGGTTTCACTTGATCCTTTACCGGTTCGCCGTCTATCTCCGCGTAACGACGCCCACAGGTCATCAGGCAGGTCTTCTGACTACCGGATCATCCTACTCTCCGAGCCTTCCCGTTGCTTCGGTGCAAGTCAGTGGCCTTTTCGGATTTCGTCCCCGATTACAGCGGCGGGACCGTTCCCGATTCTCACGGGATTCCCTTTTAAAACCTTGCGGTACCTGATACCGACTTTTCAAAACGGTACGATTGTCACTCAACTCTCTACCGAATGTGGAGAGGCTTGTCAATAGCAGATCGAAGGCGGCTCATTCCTCATTGGGAAGAACACCCCCTTCTGAAAAGCCTTGACTTCACCGCAGAGATCACAGAGATCCCAGAGAAAATCTCATATTCGCAGTCTCTGCGGACTCTGCGCACTCGGCGGTATGACCTTGCGGTTTCCATAATGGTGGGGGCACCAGAGGGGCATGGGGGACTCCCGATTTCAGAACAGGCGACCGCAAAGGTAAGCGGTACCGAAGAGAAGGAAGCTCACATAGACGATGGTCGCCCCGGTAGGCAGATTGAAAAGGTAAGAGATGAAGACTCCGAAAACAACAGAGAGCACGGAGGATGCAGCCGCGATGATTATCGCCGTCCTGAAGCAGCGGGCAACCTGCAGGGCGGTTACCGCGGGAAAGATGAGCAGGCTCGAGATCAGCATCGTTCCCACGACGCGGATTCCAAGCACAACGGTCAGGGCGGTGCAGATCGTCAGCATGCTCGTCATTCTCCGGGTCTTGATACCCAGAACCCTGGCGTATTCCTCCTCGTAAGTGATGGCGAAGAGATCGTTCATGAACAGGACGATCACCATGAGCACCACCAGGGAAAGCATGACGCTCAGGATGACTTCCCCCCTGCTGATGGCGAGGATGCTCCCGAAGAGGTAACTGAAGAGATCTACGTTAAAACCTCGTCCGACACTCGCCAGCATCACCCCCGTCGCGACGCCGAGGGCCGCAACCAGCCCGATGGCCGCGTCACCGTGGATCTTCGCCTTCTCCGAAATCATGAGAATCCACAGGGATGCCAGCATCACCAGCGGTACAGACACATAGATGGGATGGGAATGGAGCAGGAGTCCGAGGCCGATGGTGCCGAAGGCCACATGGGCAAGACCGTCTCCGATAAGCGCGAAGCGCCGCAGCACAAGAAAAAGGCCAAGGAAGGAACAGTTCAGGGCGATAAGGCTGCCTGCCACCAGGGCGCGCTGAATGAAAGCGTACTGGAGGGCATCGAAAATTTCAGCGATCAAGTGCCCCCCCCTCATGTTGATGACAGATCAGGTGCTGTGCATGCTCCCCGAAGTAATCCGTCATCCGCTCCGATCGGCAGAACTGCTGAAAACTCCCAAAGAAGATCACCCGACGGTCGAGATAGAGAAGTGTGGCAGCGTATCTGCCGATGCTCCCCGAATCATGAGTGACGATGATCACGGTACCGCCCCTGCGGCTGAAGGCGATGAGCGTCTCGTAGAATTGGTCCCTCATGGACGGATCAAGGGCAGCTGTGGGTTCATCCAGAAGGAGGAGCTCCGGCTCCCCCACAAGAGCTCTGGCGAGAAAAACCCTCTGGCGCTGGCCGCCGGAGAGTCGATCGATCATCCTGCCCTTGAGATCCTGGATCGCCAGCAGTTCGAGGGTCTCATCAACGGTTTGGCAGTCTTTGCGCGTCAACCGCCTGGGGAACCTTTTGCGGGAAAGAAGGCCGGTGGCGACGATCTCTCCCACCGTTGCCGGAAACCCCCTCTTCCTTCCATCGGAAACCTGAGGAACGTACCCGATTCTGCTCCACTCGTCAAAGCGGTCGTTCGCGGTACCGAACAACCGCACAGACCCCGCGGCGGCGGGAACCAGGTTCAGGATGCACCGCACCAGGGTGGTCTTACCAGATCCATTGGGACCGACAATGCCGAGAAAATCACCGGAGGATGTGGAAAAGGTCACCCCGGTGAGTACCTCCGCATCCTGGTATTTGACCGACAGATCCTCCGCCTCCAGGACTTTCATGAGCACTCCAGACCCCGCGTCAATCGCTCCAGATTCTCTTCCATGATGGAAAGATATGATACATTCCTTGCCATTTCCTCTTTCGTCACATTGTGCGCCCCGTGGAGAAGGAGAAGCTGCGCTCCGGTCTCACGGCCCAAAACCTTGGCCACCCTGGGTTCAATCCCTTCTTCGAAAAAGATCGCTTTCATCCCGGACTGTTTCATGTAGTCGATGAGTTCGGCGATGCGCTTCGGCGTAGGTTCAGCATCAGGAGTGAAGCCCTGGTATGGGGAAATGTGCTTCAATCCGTAGCGTGCGGCGAGATATCCGAAAGCGAAATGGCCGCCGTATACCAGCGTCTTGTGCCTGCAGCCAGCGAGGGTTTGTTCATAGGCCTTTTCAAGCTGAATCAACTGGTTATTGTATTCGGCGGCCCGGGAAAGATACAGGTCTGCGGAAGCCGGGTCCTTCTCACTAAAAGCCCTGGCAATGTGATTCACCATCTTTCGAGCGTTGCCGAATTCCAACCAGATGTGAGGGTCCTTCCCCCCGTGACGGTCGTGATGATGTCCCTCGATCTTATCATGATGGCGGCTGTGCTGGTGATCGGGGTCGTGACGGCGGGCAGCCTCCTTCTCGTGATCATGAATGGAGTCATGGCGCCCCTGCCCTTCGGCGCCGGCTCCCTCATGCCGCGCCTCCTCCATGTAGTCGATGCCCTCGCTGCTGTCAACGATCATGAGACTCCTGTTGGTGAGGCTCCCGAGGAGGTTCCGGACCCAGGGCTCCATGGATTCCCCGGTGTAGATGAAAAGATCGGCTTTGTTGATAGCAACAATGTCTCTGGGGGTGGGTTCGAAGGCGTGGGCCTCCACACCAGGAGGGAGGAGCAGATTCACGTCAGACTTTTCTCCACCGATGATCCTGGCCCAGTCGAAGAGGGGGAAGAGGGTGGCGACTACCTGGAGTCTTTCCGGCCCGGGATCATCTGTTGCATGAACCGGGAATCCCCAATGGACCGTGATCAACAAGGAGAGCATAACGGCAAGGCAAGTCCTGCTTTTCATGACCGATCTCCTGGCTGTACTGCAGCACGGGTGTGCTGGTCTCATAGCATGAGTGCACCGGTTTCACAAAAGGTTGGAAGCACCGCCTCCTGCTACTCCAGTGCGGAAATAACCTCCTGCCAATGGAGCAGAAATGTGTCGTGATCCGATTCCTGTTGGAGTGGGAATAACATTGATGAAAATTATATTCAACAAAATACTCGAAGGCACTCCGCCGGAAAAAAGCAGCTCTGGAGTACTTTTTCGATAGCCAGGAAGGGATTCCACACCCAGCGGCCTTTGCGCCAGAGTGTCGTGCAGGGAATTCCGACCTGCACCGTGGTCGTTGCCCGGACTGATTGAAAAGTCAGGCTCCGAAGATAGAAGTGATGCAAATAAATAAAAATATCCTGGTACCGAAGGAGATTCTGGGAGGTACAGTTCGTGGTGAAGGAATAGATGCAATTGACACTGTGGAAACGAGTCTCGAGATAGTCTATTAATGATATGATTTTTCATTAGATTGAACTGAGCCGCTTTTTCTCGGGTGTCATCTTTTCCGACCGGGATTGTTATTGGTCCGCCTTGACGTTCCACCTTTCAAACAGGTACAAGGGCATTCGTGGATGGGGAGTTGGGCAGCCCATCAATAGATTGAAGGGGTAGCAGAATGGATGATCTCAAAAGGCAGTTTAACCGGATCGGAATGCGCTATACCGCGCAACGCAGCCTGGTCCACCAGCTTTTTCTTGGAAGTCCCTGTGGACTGACAATCCCGGAGGCCGTCTCGGCACTCAAGGATCGTCGTGTTGGGGAAACGACCATCTACAGGACAGTAAGGGCACTTCAGGAGATCGGCCGCCTGTGCTGGGTTCACGACCATAAGGGTGAGCACCGGTACGTTGCCTGTGGCTCCCGACACTCACACCCCATCGTTTGCACAGTGTGCGGTAAGGTGGCTGAATGCCGAACATGTGAACTGTCCGTTCTTGAAAAACTGCTGGGCCTTGAAACGGGCTATACGGTTGAAGGGCACCACCTGGAGTTTTACGGAAAGTGTGCCGATTGCAGCAGGCTCCCCGCGCAGGAGACGCAGTGAGGACCTGCCTGCAAATGCAGAGAGTCTTGGCTTTAAGGGCATTGCTGCACTACAAGAGAGCCGCCTATGCGATTGTCATTGCTGGCTTGAGGCCGCAGACCAGGCCCGGAATCCGTTCCTGTTGCTGTTTTCTGGACCCAGGCTCCTGCTTGGTGCTTGCAGGGACAATTTTCGCCCGGGCGAGGGCGTTACAGATCTTTTTGGACGTTTTCTCCTGCAGACATGCTGAAATAAAACGGACGCCCTTTCGGGTGGCTGCCTGTTGTGACCATGGGCCATCAAGAACAACGGGAGGTAGATTGCCTTATGCCGCGATATATCCGGTTCATTTTTCTTGTTCCTGCAATCATGGCGGGATTGGCTTTGCCAGAGAGGACGGCCGCGGTCGAGATCCATTCGAAGGTAAAAATTCGCGAGGATATGAGCATAACCCAGGCCATTGTGCTGGGTGTCATCGAAGGCGTGACCGAATATCTGCCGGTGAGTTCAACGGGGCACCTGCTCGTTGCTCAGAGGATGATGGGAATTGGGAATGCAGGATCTGCTTCCTCGAAACAGGATGAACATACCAAGGAAGCGGCCGATGCATATGCCATCTGCATCCAGGCAGGAGCCATTCTTGCGGTGCTGGGGCTTTATTTCCGCCGTGTCAGGCAGATGATCATGGGCGCCCTCGGAAAAGATGAAACGGGCCTGAGAATGTTCGTCAATATTGTGGCTGCTTTCATTCCGGCCGCAGTCATCGGAGTCCTTTTCAGCAAGGTCATCAAGGTGCATCTTTTCGGGATCTGGCCTGTAGTGCTTGCTTGGTTTGCGGGTGGCCTCGCGATCCTCGCAGTGGACCACTGGAGACAAAACAATCCGAACCAGGCAACAGGAAGAGGTTTGCCCCTGGATCAACTCCGAGGCAGGATGGCTCTGGTGATTGGATTCATCCAGTGCATCGCCATGTGGCCGGGAGTCAGCCGCAGCCTTGTCACCATTGTGGGAGGCCTTGTGGTCGGCCTGTCTCTTCCGGCTGCGGTCGAGTTCAGCTTCCTTCTCGGACTCGTCACACTGACGGCC
>JAAYUJ010000129.1 GCA_012517775.1 Deltaproteobacteria bacterium | reverse complement strand
GGGGGGGAGGTCATGACCCTCCCTCCCCACTGGTTTGAAGAGTCCTTTGAAATTATTCAGAAAATCGCGGAAGAGAGAGACAAGAATGTTGGCCATTTCCTCCAGTCTAATATGATCGCGTACAGCGAGAAATGGAACAGGGTGCTCGCGGAGATGTTCGGGAACAGCGTGGGTTCCTCCATGGACTTTCCCAATCTGCACAGAAAACTCAGGAATGGAGGCACCAGGGAATACGACAGAGTCTGGATCCGGAGCATACGGGAGGCCGGTGATGCCGGTATCCAGGTGGGAGTCATATCGATCCCCAATGAAGAGACTCTTGAATTGGGTGCAGAACGCTTTTATTCCCATTTCGTCGATGATCTGGGTATCCGGGATTTTCAGATCAACACGCCCTTTCCTGGAGGGTCTCCCAACGATGTGAAGAAGGGCTTTCCCCTGGACCAACATCGGTTGAGCCGGTTTCTTGCGGATCTCGCAACCGTCTGGATCGAACGGGGCTTTCAGAAGGGTGTGAGGATCGGTCCCTTCAGCGAGTTGATGGATTACTTCCTCCATGGGAGCAAGGAGTTTGCCTGCATCTGGCGGGACAACTGCGCCAATGAGTTCGTCTGCATCGAACCGGGGGGACGCGTCGCTCAATGCGACTGCTGGGTGACGAGTTACCCGGAATTTCGGTTCGGCAATATTCTTGCCGTCGACAGCCTGACGGATATTTTGCATCACAGCTTGGCCCGCCGAAGCCTGCAGTCGCGACCCGGCCTGCTGATCCAGAGAGAAGATTGCCTGCAGTGCGCCTATTTGAGCATTTGTCATGGAGGCTGTCCGGTGCGGGCCTACACGGTCTATGGTGACATCTTCCGGAAGGATCCTTATTGCGGGCTCTACAGGAATCTTTTTGAGAGAATGCAGGAGATGGCGGCAAAGCTCCCACAGGAAGTCGTTTCCCCCTCAAGCGAAATCTCAGGAACATGGAAAACCGGAAGATGAAAAGGCAGCTGGCTTCTCGCTATCAGGTCACTGGGCTTGCCCCGAAAACCACCTAAAGGAGGACTATCCATGGCATATGGAATCACGAGAATCGACGATGCCGTCCTGCATGTCACCATTTCGGGCGTCATGAAGCTGTCAGACCAGCAGTCCCTGCAGACCGCCGGGATGGAATTGATCGCAAAGGGCCGGAAATTGCGACTGCTCGTCACCCTTGTGGACTTTCAGGGTTGGGAGAAAGGAGTGGACTGGGGTGATGTCGGCTTCATGATTGCCCACGGCGATGACATCGCCAAGATGGCATTCGTGGGGGATGAAAGATGGAAGGATCAGGTGTTTGCCTTTGTTGGGAAGGGGTTCAGAACCACCGAGATCGAGTTCTTTCCTTCTGCTTCGATGACAGCAGCCGAGAGCTGGATACATGCATGAGCGCCGAACCGGCCAATCTCATCAGTTGAGGACGTGCTCTTCATGAGAAACCTCGTTATTCTGATTGTCGGCCTTTTACGCGCTGGTGCCGCATTGGATTGTTGGCGCCTGATCTTAATTATCGATTATAATGGAAACTGAGAGATTCCTCCCCTTCTCGTGTCCAAGTAAGGCTCTACGGAAGAAGGTGTCCGAACTCTTACCGAATATGGTGATGCCGTCGAAGCTTATCCCTGAAGGCTTTGAGCAGGGAGCCGGCATCCGGAGATTTTTCCTGGACTCCGGGTCAAGCCTGGAATGACGACCAATTTGTTGGTCACTTTGTTCCGTAGAGCCGCACTTATTGAAAGATCAGCAAGGACGATAGCGAGTTAGGCGGAGGGACTTAGGTTTGACTTTCATACCATGTAAAAAGACTGTAACCGTTTTTCTTCTGGGATGCATTCTTCTCTTCAGTTCCACGGCCGTTTGGGCACAGGGCCTTGGGAAGGTAAAGGCCAAGGCTCCGCCCAAGGAAGACAAAATCCCCGCGGATCTCGCCCCGGAACAGGTCGACAGCTACCTTGCGGGACTCACCGACGGACAGGCGAGGCGCTTGCTCGCCGCTGAGCTCAAGGAAAAGGCAGCTGGGAAGTCCGGCAAGGACACCAGGGAAAGAGTCGGAGGAAAAGAGAGGGGACTCGCCCTCGTTTTCTATGAAGCACAGGGGGCGCTGACGGCTCTTACTGATCGACTTTCCGGAATCATTGCCAGAGCGCACACGTCAGCAGAGTCTGATGTGTGGGAGGAACTGGTCGGAGGCAAGGGACTCGAAGGCTTCCTTAAGGCCATGGCTCTGCTGATCCTCATCATTTTCCTTGGCTGGGCTGCGGAACGGCTTCTCCTGCTCAAAACCGAAAGACTCCGGGATCGCTTGCTTGAGGCAGTCCCCCAAGGCGTATGGGAGAAGGCGGCCATCTTCCTCTCCAGGCTGATTCTCTGCAGCCTGGGCCTTGGCGTCTATGTACTGGTCACTTTCCTTGCGCATCTCATCATCTTCGGGCAGGGACAAACCGCCTACCTTGTCTCGAGCTTTCTCAT
>JAAYUJ010000702.1 GCA_012517775.1 Deltaproteobacteria bacterium | reverse complement strand
TCCCGGGCTTGTGCATTTAGCGAGATGTATCCCATATATAAAACGTTTTGTCTTGAATTCCAACGTCAACTTTGACATATACGCCGTGCGGCTTACAAAATCGAGGAGTAATCGCTAAGCGCTTTCATGAAAAGAACGCAGGACAGGAGAGGTGTAGCGGCAATGCCCGAAAGAAGCACGAAGAGAAAGAAGGCTGGCGCGTCTGTTTCCCCGGAAAAGATTAAAGCGATCCTCGACCTCCTGGATGAACACTATCCGGATGCGGGTTGTTCTCTGAAATTCGTAAATCCCCTGCAACTCCTCATTTCCACGATCCTGTCCGCTCAGTGCACGGATGATCGGGTCAACCAGGTCACACCGGGCCTCTTCAGGAAATACCCAAGTGCCAGGCATTTCGCCGAAGCTCCCTTGGTCGAATTGGAGACGGAGATCCGATCCACGGGATTCTATAGAAACAAAGCAAGGAACATCAAAGAATGCTGCAGGGTTCTCCATGAGCAGTATGAGGGAGAAGTCCCCGCAGACCTCGATACACTGGTGGCACTGCCGGGGATCGGGCGGAAGACGGCCAATGTCATTCTGGGCAATGCGTTCGGCATCCCGGGGATTGTAGTGGATACTCATGTGGGAAGGGTTTCCATCAGGCTGGGGCTCACTGCGGAAAAAGACCCGGAAAGGATCGAACGGGATCTCATGGGTTTCATTCCCAGGGAGCATTGGGTCAAGTTCTCCCATCAACTGATCCTCCACGGCCGAAGAATATGTCAGGCGAGGAAACCAAAGACCCACCTGTGTCCACTTGAGCCTCACTGCGATTATGCAGCCGCCCTCCGGTCGTGATGGCTTGATTGCCCGATTACATCTCCATCGCCGGTTCAGCGGTACCATTTGGTTCCCCCCCGGCAACCGACTGTCTTGCGCGATCTTTCCGCCTTCAGTGTAGGTCGATCCTTCAAACAGTCGGGGATGCGATTGCATTTACGAGTGCGTCGGGAAGTGTCCGAGATTGCCACGTCTTGTCGATGCACACGAGGGTCGCCCGGCCCTGTGCCACAAGCTCCCGCGAACCGAGTCGGTAGAAATGGAACTGGAATGTGAGCGACTTCTTCTTCATTTCTATTATGGATACGTCGAGTTGGAGGATCTCGCCGTAACGCACGGGTCTGAGAAAATCACACGATGCACCGACGATAGGCAGGCCGTACCCCTTTTCCTGGTTTCGAAAGAGATCGCCGGGGGCAAAGCCGAGGTTGCGGAAGAATTCTTCAATGCCGTGGTGACAGTATCGAAAATAGGATGCGAAATAGACGACTCCATAGGGGTCTGTATCCCCGAATCGTACAGGGACTGACAATTCCACGTGTCTTTCAACTACCTGAAAACTGTTGTCAGTCATGGCATTTCCCTCCTCGCATCGACCAAAATTTCCTTTTGACTGCCCTGTGTGCGGTAGAGTCATAATCTGGTTCTCGGTTCCGTTTTCCCACACATGGGGTGGCACAAAGAGCGATTTGGTGTTATGAGAATCAAGATCGGCTTTAAGCCTGCCTGGTCTCTATCTCCATTGCTTTTCATGGTCGTGATTCTGTCTCATTTGCCGAGGTGACGGCAGGGACCCCGGGCAACCCCAAGACAACAAAGAAAGGCTCAACCCGTATGCCTGCGCGTTTCCGAAAGACTGAGTGGCTCCTTTGGATTTTGCGGTAAATAGTGCATAATGGGACGAACATGGGCAGACGTGGCCGGTACGAGTTCGTGGTCTTTATGAGGCCCGTGTGTACGTCGGAATTCCATTTAGAAAAGGAAGTGACAAATGCAACAGCATGAGCAGCGCGATCGCGCGTCGACTTCAAAGCGTCCTTCGTCAGCTACCCGTAATCCTTATATCATGAACTTCTGCAAGGTGCTGGCCGAGAAGAAAGGGGAAATCCTCGAACCGCAGCCCATGAAAAGACTCCTTGAAGAAATGTATCGGCTCTACGAGTATATGTTGGGTCAAAACATGATCAACAGCCTTCCGGAAGCCCTGAAAGACGAATATTTGAACCTTACTCAGGATCTCACTGCGTTGACATACGAGAAAATT
>JAAYUJ010000128.1 GCA_012517775.1 Deltaproteobacteria bacterium | reverse complement strand
TAGAAAAGGTGACTCATCTCACCCGGCGCCCGACCCATGCGTCTTGGAACGCTGTGCCTGATCATCTCCCGGCCGTAATACTCGAGAAAATCGATAGCCTCGACAACATCCGCATCGGCTTCACCCCAGCTCTTTCCCACCTCAAAGACCTGCAGGGCGGCCAGTTCCCATCGCATCCTGCGGGCAAAAGCCGCAGCGTTGAAAAGAACTGCAGCCCGTTCATCCGCGTCCGTATCACGCCAGCCTGGAAAAGCGGTCTTTGCCTCTTCAACGGCCATCCGGGCTTCTTCCCTCCCTGCGGAGGCAACCCGTCCCACCACTTCATCCGGTGCGTTGGGATTGGTCGAAAGGATTTCCCTTTCTGTCGAGATCTTCTTGCCCCCGACGCAGAGAGGCACGCTCACCGGAAATGTCCCCCGAACCTTCCGAAGAGCCCCGCTGAAACGTTCCCGGTTCTCCACCATGGTCCAGTCCCACCGGGGTTCGTTCCTAAACGGCCTTTCCATCTTGCCGGAGGCAGCTTTAGGCCCGGGTGCTTCCGCAACAACAACGGCAGCATATGGATCCTGGTCTTCCGGGTTTTCCTTGAAGAGCTCTGCAGGACTACGCAGCAGTTTTTCCCTGGAGACTCCCTGAACGAACCCCTGACGCAGAAAGGATTCGTTGGCTGTATTCTCCAGAAGGCGTCTTACCAGATATGACATTCCAGGAAGCATCTCTCCCACGGGTGCATATAGCCTCAGGGGAAGTCCCGCCTTATGCAGGGCATTGCGGACGGGTTCTCCCATTCCATACAAAACCTGATACTCAACATTCTGAGCTGGCACACCCAATTCCCTGGCGGCCTCCATCACGTAGGCGATAGACCGCATGTTATGGGAGGCACACGCCAGGTTGACCCACGCGTGGTTTGTCAGGATGATCCACGCAAGCTTCTCGAAATTCGCATCGGTTTCATGCTTGTTGGTGAAAACGGGTACAGGCCATTCATTCTGATGGGCTGTAATGACCTCAGAATCCCAATAGGCGCCTTTCACCAGGCGTATGGTCAGTCGATGTCTCCGCTGACGAACCCACTGCAAGACCTCCTCGAGATCGGATTCAGCGTCACGGAGATATGACTGGATCACGATGCCGGTATGAGGGTATTCCAGAAACTCAGGTTCTTCCATGAGGCTCCTGTACATGGAAAGAGTCAGATTCTTGAGGATTCGGCTCTCCATATCCAAAGTCACAAAGGCACCCTGCGAGACCGCCTTGCGGAAAACGGGGCGCAGGCGTTCCTTGGCGGCATGCACTGAGTACTCGAAAGCGCAGGGGTTCATCTGTGAATACATGGCGGATGCCTTGAGTGAGACATTGACTTTAGGCGAAAAATCCCAATCCATTTCTCCCGAGCCTGTCCCCAGAGTGGGCCAGCTTCCCTGCGCCGCATGAAGAATGTCCAAGAGATTCTCGTATCTCTCAAGATACTCGTCAGCTTCTTTTTCGGAAACCACAGCCTCTCCCAGCAGGTCCACAGTGAATGCCATCCCGCGGGCACGGAGCTTCTCCAGTTCGGGCACAGCCGTCTCGGGATCGACACCCACGATGAACTGCCTGGCCATGTTTGCAATGTTGGAAGCAATCGGTTTGACGATCATTCTGGCAGCCAGGGAATTGGGAGAAACAAACTTGATCCCCCATTGAAGTGCTGTGGGAAAGTTGACACCGGGGCGCGAGAAATACTCCTGAAGGTGCCTGGCTATGGATTCTGGGCGGTTGAGATACGGAAAGACGTCGATGAAGCGAAACATCTCCACTTTGAAGGATTCGTCCCCCATGCACCACTCGAGCACCTTCCCAGTCCAGTATTGCTTTTCAAAAACCGATGGTGATTCCCCCTCGATCAATTTGAAAAGTCGGAGGCCTGTTTCCCGAACTCTGGTCTCAAAATCCGCAGTCATCGCAGTCTCCTCTGCAGGATGGCCGGTCTCGCCCTCGTGGATTCAGCAACTCCATACACCATTCCCCTGGCAGTATATCAGAATAATAGCGGACGGCTGATTGCCCTCAGTCATGTTCCAAGAATCTTGAGCTATCACTTCGCCAGATTTGACGGAGACCTTATCATTTCACAGGTACTGCGCCAGACAGGCCGGATTCAGCTCGTCGTCCTCCAACTCGATATCACAAGAAAACACTCTATTGGAGAAAAGAGGATTCCATAGGAATGTCGAATATTTATCGATCTAATTGGTATTTTCTCAATAAGTATGTTGGGATTCCAATCCCGACAGCCTTTGCGCCACGGTGTCGGGTATGGAAACCCGACCTACAAAGCTACAAAACGATTGTTACCTCCACTTCTTGAAAAGTCACGTCTAATCAAGAAGATCTACAGAGCCTTAAACCCAATCAGTCAACAAATGATGCACCCGTTGACACGAAGGGAGATAATCCTTTCTTTCTTTGCGTGAATCAAGCGCTGAGTGAATGATGGGAAAACGTGATGTCGGAACGGGGATGGTTGCGTCGGACTCTCTCCGACGCATGACTGGAGAAGAGAATGACTGATGCATCTTCTGTCTACGCCTGGAACCTCGCTGTGATACTCGTACTCATGGTTTGTCTCTGGGCCTGCAGCCTTTTGAAAAAGGACGCAAGCATTGCCGATATTTTCTGGGGATTGGGATTCGTCATCATTGCATGGATCACCTGGATCCGCGCTGATGGCTCAGAAGGACGCAAATTCATCATCACTCTCCTCACCTCACTATGGGGACTGCGTCTGGCGCTTCACATCGGGTTGCGCAACAGGGGGAAGGGAGAAGATCGGCGCTATCGAAAATGGCGAGAAGAATACGGACCCAGGTTCTGGTGGGTCAGTCTCTTTACGGTCTTTGGAGTGCAGGGTCTGCTTCTCTGGGTCATCTCCCTCGTCGTTCAAGCGGCTCAACTGTCCAGGCTGCCCAACCACCTGGGTTGGCTGGATGGTATAGGGGTTCTGGTCTGGGCCGTGGGATTTGCCTTTGAAACGGTTGCTGATTGGCAATTGGCCAGGTTCAAGGCGGATCCTGACAACCGGGGAAAAGTCATGGACCACGGACTCTGGGGTTATACGCGTCACCCCAACTACTTCGGCGAATGCCTTGTCTGGTGGGGATTCTTCTGCATAGCCCTTTCCTCTCCGGGAAATCTCTGGACGATAGTCAGCCCTCTTACCATATCCTTCCTCCTCCTCAGGGTCTCAGGCGTGACACTGCTGGAAAAAGACATGATGGAGCGCCGCCCCGAATACAACAAGTATATAGAGACCACAAGCTCATTCATCCCCTGGTTTCCTAAGAAAGGTAACCGCTCTCAGGGTTGATTGAGATTGTGGAAAAGGTTTGCTTCCGGACGAGCCGAGGTATTGAATGGGTCTTCAGTCTGACCGAAATGGGAGAGATTCGAATTGAACCTGAGCAATTACGATCTGCATTCACAACTTCTCAATGAGTCCAGTTCACGACTGCTTCGTTGGTGGGGTTTTTATACCCGACAATCGGGCGCAAACGCTGTCGGGATTGTAATCCCGATCCACTTATTGAGAAAGCAACTGCGCCTCGCTGATATAAGGACGCAGCAGAGCATTGCGCATGAGCTATGCCGCCAGAACCGGCAGAATGATTGAAGGTCTCCACAAGGGCTTCGTGAAGAGCATTTGAACATCCCCGAGGTACCGTTCGGAGAATCCCGCTTCACAATAGCAGAGATAGAACTCCCACATGCGTACGAATGTTTCCGAGTATCCAAGCGACAACACCCTGTCAACATTCGCCATGAATCGATTCCGCCATTGCCGAAGAGTGGTTGCGTAGTGCGGTGTGATGTCCTCCAGGTGAGTCAGTCTGAGGTCAGTCGCGTTGGCCATGGAAACACAAATGGCAGTGACCGAAGGGATGCAGCCCCCGGGGAAAATATAGCGTTTGATGAAGTCCACGGAGTGCTTGTGCTCGTCAAAGACGTGGTCCCCAATGGTGATGGCCTGGATCAGCATCATGCCGTCTTGCTTCAGACGCGCACAGCAGCAGCCCAGGAAGGTATCCAGATATTGGTGGCCTACGGCCTCGATCATCTCGATGGACGCGAGTTTGTCGTATGTGCCGTCGAGAGTCCGATAGTCCCTGAGAAGGATTTGGACGCGATCCTCCAGACCTGCCGCTCTCACCCGTTCCGTCGCAAGATCATGCTGGGCCTTTGAGATGGTGGTAGCCGTGATACGGCATCCGTAGCGGTTGGCGGCATGAACGGCGAAGCCTCCCCACCCGCACCCCACTTCCAGCACGTGATCCCGATGGGAGATCTGGAGCTTCCTGCAGATGCGTTCATACTTTGCAAGGGATGCGTCACTGAGGCTGGAATGGTCATGTTCGAAGATACCGCAGGAGTAGGTCAGGGTCTCATCCAGGAAGAGTCGATAGAATTCGTTTCCAAGGTCGTAATGCGCAGCGATGTTGAGCCTGCTGCCCTCCTCCGTGTTCCTGCGGAGAAGATGGATCAATCCGTGAATGGGCCGTGTCACTATCGCCCACCCCTTGTCCAGTTGCGTGAAGACCTCGTAGTTCCTGATGATGATTCGCACCACTCTTGTGAGGTCATCCGCCGACCAGTAACCCACCATGTAAGCTTCGCCGGCGCCGATACTCCCCCCTAGCAGGACATGCGTGTAGAAGCGCTCGTCGTGGATGAAAATCTTGGCCTCAAGGGGGCAGATATCAGTTTGTTCTCCAAAGGTCCAACGCCTGCCGACAGCAATGACGGTGAGCTTTCCGTATTTCAACCCTCCCAGAAGGCAAAAAAGCTTCTCCCTGGCAAACCGTGACAGAAACCTTGAGAAAACTCCGGGAAAACCCGGAGAGACGGATGAAATGCTGGTCTCCCTCATGAGGCGACTCCTATGAGCAAAGCTGCTTTTTTGCCGGATGCACGAAAAAGGGAGTTCCTTTCAGCCACAGACGCAAGGCCTGCCAGTAAATCAGCGCGACGACCCTGACAGTCATGAGAGGGTAGCTGGTCAAGACGCGGGTTAGAGAAGAAGCGTCGATTTCTGTCCGCCTCAGACGGAGAGAGGCGTCGAAAAGCCTGAAGCCCTCCTGGATGTTAATGAAATGCACGTTGAGGAACTCCCCGGGTTCCCGGAATCTCAAATCGTATCGGATATCCATGTCCATAAAAGGAGAGACATGGAATACCTTGGCAAACCGATATCTTTTCCAGCCCTTCACCGGGTGTTCGTTCAAAGCTTCCCCCAGAACATAGCAGTGCTCTTCATGCCATGGAGTGTTATGGATTTCAGCAACGATCGTTTCCACTCGCCGCGCGGAGGGGTCATAACAATAATAGAAGCTCACGGGATTGAAACAGTGGCCAAAATACCGCAAATGGGTCAGGAGGCGAATGGGCCCATTGGGGCGGATGCCTGTCCGCTCCTCGACAAGATCTCTCACGGCTCGATCCAGGGAGAGCTGAGGGTCTCCCAGATGGTCAGGTCGGTGAAAACAGGCCAGGTTGAAACCTTCTGAAGACCAGCAGAGTCGGCCCTCAAAAAGGTGTGGCAATTCATCGAGGTCGAGAAACATCAAGAAAAGGGGGTAGCAAAACTCGTTTCGTACTGGGCGGAAGCGACGATGTCGCACATGTCCCTCATAGATGCAGCTATGCATGATCAGAGTGCCTCACCGAAATGTCTGCAGACTGCCAGCGCACTGTTGACACCGTCTTCGTGGAACCCATACCCCCAGTAAGCCCCGCAAAAAAACGTGCGGTTCTTTCCATTGATTTCTTCGTGGCGTTTCTGTGCGAGGTTTCCCCGGGATGTGTATACCGGATGATAATAGTGCATGCGGCTCAAGGTTTTCGAAGGGTCGATCTTCCTGAAGGGATTCAGCGTAACACAGAATTCGACTGGCGCGTGTAGTCCTTGCAGGATGTTCATGTCATAAGTGAGGGTTACGCGGCCCAGATTCTTGGGGGGAATGTGATAATTCCAGCTCGCCCAGGCGGCCCTGTGCCTGGGCAAGAGAGAGGAGTCCCTGTGGAGCACAGCCAGGTTTTCCTGATAGGGTATTGCACTCAGGATCTCGCATTCCGCCGGGGAGGGATCCGACAGGATGGCGAGTGCCTGATCACTGTGGGCCGCGATGACCACCTGGTCGAAATCTTCACGATAACCGGCAACAGTCTTGATTTCCACGTGATCCCCATGTCGCCTGACCGATGCTACTGGGCACTTGAGCCTTATGCTGTTGCGATAGGGCCGCGTCAAGGGTTCGACGTAACTCCTGGAGCCCCCCTCAATGACGAGCCACTGCGGCTGGTTTCTTAAATTCATGATCCCGTGATTGTTAAAAAACTGAACAAAATACCGAACTGGAAAATCGTCGAACTTCTCAGGATCGGCAGACCAGATCGCCGCTCCCATGGGAATGATGAAATGTTGGACAAAAGACCGGGAGTACCCTTTTTTACGGAGGTATTGACCGAGCGTGACCCGGTAATCGTCACTGTGGAGGAATTCACGCGATTCCCTGCGAAAGCGTAATATGTCCACAAGCATCCGATAGAAGGAAGGCCGGAGCAAATTGTGCCTCTGGGCGAAAAGACCGTTGATTGAACTCGGGCTGTATTCCAACCCCGTCTGATGGCATTGGACACTGAAGCCCATTTTGGACGGCTTCCATGATACTCGCAGATTCTTCAGGAGCCTCACGAAGTTGGGATATGTTTTCTGGTTGAACACGATGAAGCCGGTGTCGACCGGGTAGGTGACACCATCGCAGGTTACATCGATGGTGTGGGTGTGTCCTCCGACATAGCCTTCCGCTTCAAAGACCACGACCTCATGCCTGCGGGAAAGGAGGTAAGCGGCCACCATTCCTGAAATACCCGTTCCGATCACGGCAATTCTCATTTGAGTTCCGATTCCCCTGGCCCGATGAGCGGCAGGACCCTGTCAATTTCAAACAACACAACGAAACGAGGCCCTCCACTTTCTTCCATCTCAGGCGGGTAAGACCTCCGACGGAGTGAATGGAGAAGTGCACTATCCGTTTCTTCTCGGACCCTTGTCATATGAATCCTCGTTCCTTTGTATCCTGGCTCATCCTCCCTGAAAAGGTACGCCGCATGAGGGTTGGAACGAAGGTTCCGGTGGGTGAGGCGATCCGGCATTATGAATGCCAAAGTCCCATCTTCCATGACATGTGGCCGTGCATAGATGGCTGAATTGACCCGCCCTTTCCCGTCTGCCGTCGACAGAACTCCAAACCCTTTCTTCTTCTCAAAATACTCTTTCAAGTTCATGCCCATCCTCCAGTCAATAATACGAAATCAGCAAGAGTAAACTTCTTCAATTCTTTTTCAGTTTCTGATCAACATACGGACAACCTGCTCATCCGCAATGATTCTGAACCAGGAGAAACCACCCCATTGCAGAAATTCATTCGCAGTCCGCTCCTTCCGGAGAGGTTTTCCTTGATCCTGTATGGGATTTGAGAAAGCAGATGCCGTATGAACAGACAGCCGCAGAGGCGGAAATGCTTCATGACTGCATCATTCTGTTGACGACCTTTGCCAGATAGAAAAGGGCCGGAACCGCACAGCCCCAGGCAACCGAAAGCACCAAGACACCAGCGGTGCTGACGGCATCCTGGGTAGCCCCCAATTCTGCTCCTCCGTAATACGCTGCGGGACCACCAACGGCCCCAAGCAGGGCGGAGAGGATGTATCTTCCATGCAGCCATTTCAACGAAGTATTCAGAAGTATCATGAAATTCACCCAGAGAAAGACCATCCACAAAGGACTCAACGGGGCCGGCATCCAGTAACGGACAGGTGAAAAGACCCCGCCGGCTGCGAGCGCAGTGTCAAACAGGAAGCCAAATATGCCGGCGGCCAGAGCCAGGGTGAGTTCCACCGACCGTTGGGGGCTCTGATACAGATGTGAAGCCAGCAACGTCATAACTGACAGGGGGCCAAGCCAGGGCAGACCGTGTGCTGCCCCCAGAACCGAAACAAACCATGCGACCTGAAAGGCCGCTGCATTCAGAAAAACGCGCCCTTTCTTCGTCCAACTTTTCTCGGTCCCAACATGGAAGAAGCGGTTCATTTAAGCAGTCGATCAATCATAGCGGCAACTGATGTGACAACCGCGCAAAGTACACCGCCCCATGCAATGTCCACTACAGCCATGCGCAGTGGATAGTTGTTGAGCAACGAATAGTTGGTCATGTCATATACCCCGTAGAGTATCACCCCGTAAACGAAACCCCAGGACAGAGATGAGACGAGCACGTTTTGCGGATCCACTCTGGGAAGTGCGAAAAGGACAATCCCCAACGGAATCAGGAGATAAACGACGATTGCCGCCCAAAGGACAGGGGCGAGGGAATCCCCCTCGAGGCGCACCAGCGCTCCAAGCTCCGATTTATAAAAATTCACCATAATCTTCCCGAGCCAGGTGAGATCAATCAGCAAAAAGACGGGAAGTATCAGCACATAGGTTTTTATTGAATCCCACATCTCTTTCTCCATCATAGGAATGTGAATACGCCTGCTATTTCCTTCAAGTTCATTGCAGTCACTGATACCCGCTCCAGCCGCACCCGAAACAACGAAAAGGCGCCCGGCGTGCCCTCGGTCGGGTTCTCGACCCTCGATCGCTTCGTCGGGAGTATAGTTACGACCTGCGCCTGACGCCACCGGGACAATATTTGTAGCAGTCGTTCATGTCCCTACGGGACACCCCAAACGATGAAAAGTGGCTTTTTAGGTCGGGTTTCCCTACCCGACCTGCGAGCAGCGAATCAAAGAACTTCTCAGAGCAGAACTCACTCTTCGGTTCAGAGGGGAATTTAAGGTCTCTTGTTATGGTTGTCGATTGTGCGAAAATACCAATAGGTGAGGATTCCACTCCTGAAAGATTTGCACCCGGATGTCGGGGATGGAAACCAAGGTTCCGGAGCTGTTGATACCCGGCCTTATTGAGAGGTCACGATAATTCCAGAGCGGGAGCCATGGTCGGAGGTGAAGAACCATAAGGTTAGTCGTTACCCCCCATGGGTACTCACATTCAGGTTCCCAGCCGGAACGACGGCCTTGCTCCGCCTTCATTTCGGTCTATACCCACATCGCAATCAATTACAGGGCGACCCGGCTGTGCTCAGGAGGTTTGCTTCTATTGCTCCCTTTCTGAAGCAAAAGATCCGCCTGAGCTGAGCCTTTATGAGCGGGTGGAAGATCTCCCCAAAAGGCCGGTGGGGCAATCGGTAGATCACTGTGTCATGAATCGTGGTGATCCCGCCTTCTTCAACGAACCTATGCGTGTGGACCCAGAGTCTGTAAGGGCCCTTTATCTGTTCATCCACAAATTGGTGAGGAGGGCTCCACGCGGAGATCATCGTCTTCCATACGATGGGAAACCCGAAAAGGCGCAGCCGATAATCAATGCGAGTCCCCTCCGCCATTTGGATGGGATCGGGTGTAAGGATGTGGAACCGGAGCTCTTGAGGCGTGATGCGCTCGAGATTTGAGGCATCGCTGAAGAAGGCAAAAACTGTTTGAATATCGAGGGGCAAGCTCATTTCCGTCGTCAGAAGATGAGTCATGCGAGCAGGTTTCCTAAAATCAATACGGAAATCAACGGGAACTTTCATGCATTCTTTCCGCTGCCACCTTGAGTGACCTGTTCATCCTGCGGAATGCTTCCAGACCCTGAGACTTGAGCCAGATCCATATGGAAGGCAACAACATCCCGCTGTATTCTTCTTGCTGAATAAAACGCACTCTGCTTTTTCCGAGAGGTTCCATCAGGAAGATGTGCTTACCCTCCAGGATGTTCGATACGAGTAGATTCCCAAGCCACCTGATTTCCCGTTCGACGCAGAATTCGAGAACTCGCGGCCAAAGGATAATAGGCAGCCCGCATGGCAGACGGGCAAGAACTCTCAAACGCCCGCCAACAATCAACTCTCCACCAATGCGCCTGATGAAAGGATTCCATGAAGCATAACAGGGAAAATCCGTCAAAACTTTCCAAACAACGGCACAAGGCGCATTGATTTCAATCTCTGTTGATATCCATCGTTTGAGAGACAAGTGGTTCAATTCCTCAGGCACACACGGTAAGTTGCCAGGTTCTAATGGCATTGGCCAATCTTATACAGAGGGGTGTGGATGCTTTCTTTCACAGTGGAAAAAGCGTATCGGGTTCAGCAGTCTGCTGTTCATGGATCCGACGACGCCCATCAGGAACATTGCGGGTGCCGCATGGTTCAAGAAATCTGAGCATGTTCGGCGGCATAGCGCCATCACTTGCCGCAATTTCAAAGTATATCAGAAGAATCCGACGGGGCAAATAACCGGATGCAGATACTGCGGCGGGCATCGACCCAGAAGTGCAGCTGGAGGGAAAAAGGCAAAGTTTGAATGCGGAAACGACTATCTGTTGACAATTCTGGTCTTAGTTCTTATTGACAAGCATTAAGCGGTTAGTGGTAGTTGTCGGCAAAGGGTCAGAATTAGATTGAATTAACAAAAAGAGGAGTGGAACATGGCAGAAGTAACGGAACCCAAAGGAAGGACTCAGTTTGTGTGGGTCAAGGACAAGGCAGGAAACGAATTTGTCTGTCCCATTGATGCCTTGAAGGACCCCAAGAAGGCAACCGAGGCAGAGCTGAAGAACTGCGTGGATGACGCCACATCTCCTCAGCCGTTTGCCGGTGGTTAGAGAAATAAAACAAGGGTTGCGGTGGTAAGCAGGGATTTGTTTCTTACGCACGATAGAATTGATACGAGTTGAGACTTGTTTGGAAGACTCCAAGCCAGAGGAAAACATTTACCTCTGGCTTGATTGTTTTCACCGCACTTAAGATGCTCCCTGATTGTCCTCCTGAACTCCCTGGAGCAACTGGAGCATGAGGCGCTGTATTCATTACGAGGCCCTGATCGAGGGCAACCCGAGGGTCGCGGGATAGCCGGGTGGTACGCCTGCGTGTTTGCCGATGCATCCGATCTCCTGGCATACAAACACAGCGATGTGCTGCTTTGTGATGCCGTCGACCCCAACATGACATTCGTCGTCCCGTTGGCGTGTACAATCGTCGAACGGAGAGACGGCAAGCTCATTCATGGTGCGATCACAACCCGAGAATACGGACTGCCATGTGTGACTGGTGTGGCCGAAGCAACCGGACTCCTCTGGACCAGAGACATGGTCACAGTGGATGGCTTCCTCGGATTGGTGACCGTTGGATCTATGGTATTTTTTCAGATTCCGGCGCGATTCGAGGCAAATGGAAAAAAGTTCAGTGTTACGTTTCGGACTCTGCTGCATCTTCAGCCGGGAACCCATTCACTTTCGCCACACTACGGCCAGGGCGGTCTCCACATTCAACCGATCTCAGCAACTTGCCAAACTCTCCGAAATCTGTCTTGCCAATGCAGAAAGTTTGCTCAAAGCCAATCAAGCTGTTTCGAGAATGGGCATAGGGGCTTTCCGGATCCTTTCACCGATCTTACCCCGCTACACTCACCCCGAAGTCGGCTATGGACTTGATGATCTCCCCGAGGCTGAGGAGATTCGAGCACTCCTGGCAAGAGTAAAGGATTATGCTAAGATCCATGACATTCGTTTGAGTTTTCATCCCGATCAATTTGTGACAATCTCATCACCGAGGGCCGATGTCGTGGACAATTCTGTGAGTGAGCTCGAATACCAGGGGCTTGTTGCGGAACTGACCGGTGCGGATGTCATCAACGTGCATGCAGGTGGGGCCTTCGGAGACAAAAATACAGCCCTGCAGCGTTTTCGACAGCACTTCGAAAGGCTTTCCGAAAGGGTGCGTCGGCGCCTGACCCTCGAAAATGATGATATGATCTATACAGTCAAAGATATCCAGCCAGTATGCCGGGACCTCGGTATTCCCCTCGTTTACGATGTTCATCATCATCGTTGCCATCCCGACGGTCTGACCATCGAGGAAGCAACAAGGCTGACCCTTGAAAGCTGGGAAAGGGCAGGGCGGGAGCCCTATTTTCACATCTCCTCGCCTGCGGAAGGGTGGGAGACGAAGAATCCAAGGAGACACGCTGATTATGTGGACATCAGGGACTTTCCCAATTGTTGGCGGGACATGACTGCGACCATCGACGTGGAGGCTCGAGCCAAAGAACTGGCGGTCATGAAACTGATGCAGGATCTCGGACTGCTTTGGTAAGCGCGGCAATGCGTCGGATGGCGATGAGACAAATAAACAGATACAGGAAGGCCGGCATCGGCACCCCGAACATCAGGCGACAACGGTCTTTGCCGAGACCTTCCACAGAATGAGTCGTTGCGGGAATGCCGCAGACACTCCATGACCAGACCCTGCCCTGTTCGAAATGAGTCACGGCGAACGGCAGCGCAAACCCCAGAGCGGTCTTGACACGGCCTGAGGACAGGGGTGCCAGGACAGGATCGGAGCATTCGACCGAACGGACCGAGGGCCCCCATTCCGCCCAGCGTGAAGTATCGACGAGGAGATTCCAAACGACCCCGGCGGGAGCACTGATGATCAAACCAGCCTCGATATACGGGAAGGCAAGCCTCAGCAATGTGTCGACCTTCAGCCCGATTGTTGCGATTATGCACTTTTTCAATAAATGGGCCGGGATTCCAATCCCGCCAGCGTTTGCACCCGGATGTCGGGTGTGGAAACCCGGCCTGCGAAGCATTCGGGACCGGGACTTGTTGAGAAGTTGTACTGATATCTTCTATCAAATTTAATTTTATCATTATCTTGGGCATTATAGGGAGAGAAAGAAGGAGGAAGAATAATGAGACTTGCCATGGTCGGACTGGGACGCATGGGCATGAACATGGCACGACGGCTGCTCCAAGGAGGCCATGAAGTGGTGGCCTATAACCGGTCGCCTGACAAGACCGCAAGGCTGACAAAAGAGGGTGCCACCGGAGCTCATTCTCTCCTTCATCTGATCGAGCAGCTTATCTCGCCACGCGTTGTGTGGATGATGCTTCCCGCAGGGGAGATCGTCGATGAGCACCTCCAGCAACTGACGGCCCTTCTTTCGCCGGGAGACATCGTGGTCGATGGAGGAAACTCCTATTACAAAGACGATATACGCCGCAGCAAATTCCTTGCCGAACGAGGCGTTCATTTTCTCGATGCGGGGGTGAGCGGCGGGATCTGGGGCCTCGAGGTCGGCTACTGTCTCATGATTGGCGGAGAAAAGGCCGTGTATGAGAAACTGCTCAGCGTTTTCGAAACCCTTGCCCCTGCCGAGGGCTTTCTCTATTGCGGTCCTGTCGGCGCCGGGCATTTTGTGAAAATGGTCCATAACGGCATCGAGTACGGCATGATGCAGGCTTACGGGGAAGGATTTCAGCTCCTGGAGGCCTCTCCCTACGGATCCACGTTGAACTACGGGGACATTTGCCATGTGTGGAACCGCGGGAGCGTCATCAGGTCGTGGCTTCTGGAGCTCGCGGAAAATGCTTTCAGAGACGATCCGGAGCTGGATAAGATCTCCGGCTATGTGGAAGACTCCGGAGAGGGCCGTTGGACCATCCAACAGGCGGTAGAGACAGGGATTCCCGTTCCCGTGATTGCACTCTCCCTCTTTCAGCGCTTTCGCTCTCGACAGCGGGACCCCTTCGCTGATCGGGTGATTTCATCGCTTCGGCGGGAATTCGGTGGTCATCCGGTGGTCGTCCCCACGCAAGATGCAGACAGGTAGCGGCCCATGAAACCAGTGAGTGTCGGCTCAAAAAGCGCAGAGCCCAAAGATCAGCCCCGGGAGGCGATGGCGGAATGTGAAGTAGCGGACCTCGGCATCGACTCACACCAGTGCATCACTCCGCAGTCCCTCGATCCGTGCTCTATCGTTATCTTCGGAGCTTCCGGGGATTTGACCGCCAGAAAGTTGGTCCCGGCGCTTTTCAATCTCTACCGAAACGGCGCATTACCCGATCCATGCCGGATTGTGGGATGCGCCCGAACTGCGATGGACCAGGCTGAATTCAGAACAAAACTCGAAGAGCACCTTGTGTTCGATGAGCCTTCAAAGCGCGCCCAGTGGGATGAATTTGCTTCCCTGCTGCATTATCACTCACTTGACTATGGGGACATCACCTCCTTTTATAATCTTGCCAATTACTTAGGGAAGCTGGACCAGGAAGGAAAAACCGGAGGAAACCGGATCTTCTACCTCGCCATTCCCCCGATGCTTTATGAAACCGTTGCCTCCCACCTTGGCGAGGCCGGTCTGGCCGGAGAAAAGCAGGGCGGGAGCGGCTGGTCCCGCATTGTCGTGGAAAAACCCTTTGGTCGGGATCTGGAGACGGCCATCGCTCTGGATCGGTCCCTTCGTGAATCCTTTGGAGAGCATCAGATCTACCGAATTGATCATTACCTTGCCAAGGAGACCGTTCAGAATATACTGATCTTTCGGTTTGCCAATTCCATCTTTGAACCGATCTGGAACCGGAGATACATCAAGTCTGTGGCCATCACCGCCGCGGAAACCCTGGGAGTAGAAAACCGAGCCGGCTACTACGACGAAGCGGGAGTTCTACGGGATATGTTCCAGAACCACATGATGCAGCTCCTTTCCCTCACCGCCATGGAGGCACCTCCCCGCTTTGAAAGCGAATGGGTCCGGGATGAAAAAGCTAAGGTATTCAAGGCCCTCAGGCCTTTTCCGGTGGACACGATTTATGATCACCTGGTTTCCGGGCAGTACGGACCGGGAGAGATGAACGGAAAGCAGGTACCAGGATATCGGGAAGAGCCTGGGGTTCGGCCTGATTCCCTCACTCCGACATTCGCCGCAATGAGGGTCTTTATCGACAATTGGCGCTGGCAGGGCGTGCCCTTTTTCCTGACCTCGGGAAAAAGGCTTGCCGAGAAGGTCTCGGAAATCAGCATCCATTTCCGGGAAATCCCCCACTCCATCTT
>JAAYUJ010000701.1 GCA_012517775.1 Deltaproteobacteria bacterium | reverse complement strand
TCGTGAAGGCGTTCATCGTTGTGAAACCCGGTAAGAAACTGACGGAAAAGGAAATCGTCGATTTCTGCAGAGAACGGCTTGCGGCGTATAAGGTGCCCCGGTCCATCGAATTTCGTGAGTTTCTGCCCAAGAGCCTTGTTGGAAAGGTCTTTCGCAGAGAACTGCGCCTGGAGGCCATTCAGCAGTATGAGGCAGACCCAATGGAGGGCGAGGCTGGGGACTACCGGCGTAAAACGACTCATTAGCGGCTGAATCCATTTTTCCGCCATGCCTTTCGAGCCTGTCAGACTCCAGATACCGAGAACGCTTCTGGTTGGAGCTGCTTCCGACTTCTTCTTTCTCCAGAACCGCTCTTACCCCCGCAAGGCCGCTCTCGACTGGGTTGGCAATCGGTATCAGCTGACCTCCGGGGAAAGAGAGCTGCTTCGCCGTGGAGTCTTCAGCCAGGAACAGGCATTGCACCGGCGATCCAGGCGTTGTCTCGGGGATTCGTGGAAAAGCAGCTGGCTTGTAGTGGACGGGCATAATGTGCATATCACTCTGGAAAGTGCCCTCCTAGGTCGTCCGCTTTTGAAGGGAAACGATGGAGCATTGCGTGACACGGCGGGGGCATCCGGGAATTTCAGGCTGACCGAGGTGACCATGACGGCGATGGGAATGTTGTTTAACTTCCTCCGTGTACACAGACCTTCAAAGGTGCTCTTTCTCTTTGATGCCCCCATGAGCGGAAGCGGCGAACTGGCCGGGAGATATCGCAAGGAACTGCAGTCACTGGTGATCCCGGGAGATGCCAGGGCCGTCCCGGTTCCGGAGCGGGAGATTCCTTACGGGGAATGCACGGTTGCCAGCAGTGATCAGGCAGTCCTGAACAGGTCCTCAAAATGGTTGGACCTGGCATATCGCGTTTTGAGCGTTATGGCAGCTCCTGGTTTGACGGTGGACTTCTCTTTCCTGACGGAGCTGAGGACCGCGTGCACTGCTTTTTTTCCTGACTGGAATCCCTTTTTCCCCCCGACCATTAGCTTGTAAAAACCTCCGAGCTGTGCTAGCAATCAACCTTCCCGCCAAATGCCAATTGATATGGATCTGGACCTCCGGAACCTGATGTGAAGCGTTACGGCTGAGAGCTGAGAAGATAGCTGCAGAAAGGAAAACTGGGATATGGCTCAAATTGCCCCTTTCAGGGGGTTGAGATACAATACCGGAAAAATCAAGGACCTGAATCAGGTGATCATTCCGCCCTATGATGTGATTACCCCTCATGAGCAGGAGCTCTTTCATCGCGCCAGTTCCTATAACATGGTGCATTTGGAACTCGGAAAAGCGAGCAATGAGGATACGGAGGAGAACAACCCGCACACCAGGGCCGCAGAGTATCTCCGGAATTGGCAGACCGAGGGAATCCTCATCCGGGAGGAGACTCCCTGCATCTATTATTATGAGCTTGATTACTCACTGTCTCCCCATGAGCGTCGGACTCGATACGGATTCATATGTGCCCTCAAGCTGGAGGAATTTAGCTCGGGAGCAGTCCGACCCCATGAGAAGACATTTCAGAATGTCAAAGAGGAGCGCCTGCGCCTCATGCTGGCCTGTCATGCGAATCTGAGCCCGATCTTCTCCCTCTTCTGCGATTCGGACAATGCTGTGGACGCCACACTGCGAAGTGGAAGGGAGGCATTTCCCGTCATACACTTTGCAGACGCCCACGGCATGGAACATCGCATCTGGAGGGTTGTAAATCCCGCAGTCCTGCAGCAGGCGGCGACGATCATGGAACAGAAGACCATTTTCATCGCTGACGGCCACCACCGTTATGAAACGGGACTCAGCTACAGGGCGATTCGAAGAGAACAGGCGGGAAAGTGGTCGCCCAATGAATCCTTCGAGTTTGTGATGATGTATCTGTCTAACATGAATGATGGAGGTCTCACAATCCTGCCCACTCACAGGATGCTCAGAAACCTCAACGGGATGCCAACCGGTAAGTTTCTCGAAGCGGCCCGTGCCTGCTTTGAAATCACCCGGTATGAGCCTGAGCCCGATGGAGAAAAGAGGTGGGTGGATGCACTCCAGGCCGGTGCGGCGCATAAAGAGAGTATCGTGGGCTTCTGCTGTCTTGAGGACAGGTTCCTTTATACACTGAAAGCAGATCGCCAGGCCATCTCGGATCATTTGACGCGAAAAGGCCTTCCGAAGGTTCTTCACGAACTGGATGTCGTGGTGCTGGATCAGGTGATATTGCGCGGACTTTTCGGCCTCTCGGATGCATTTCTTGCCAATGAGCGGAATATTCATTTCAAGCACAATCTGGATGAAGCATTGGCCTCACTGAGGTCGGGGGACTATCAGGCCGGCTTTTTCATCAATCCCACCCGCATTGAGCAGGTCAGGGAAGTGGCAAGCGCCGGGCTGATCATGCCTCACAAGTCCACCTACTTCTATCCAAAGGTGGGGAGCGGCCTGACCATTCGCCTCCTCGACCAGGAGGAACGGGTCGTCTGCTAGGATGCATTTTTGTTGACCTCTGACGCATTGTTCAACGGTGG
>JAAYUJ010000700.1 GCA_012517775.1 Deltaproteobacteria bacterium | reverse complement strand
TCGGACGGGACCGGGCACACTCTCCTTTTCACCATGGACAACGAAGTAGCGCGACTTGGTGTCAAGGTTCACGACCGGGTGGAGGCCATTGCCCTTATCCATGACGGGGAAACCTGCATGGGAACCATTGCCCGCTGCTTGCGGACGGGCAAGCTTCGCGCTTATCTGGCCAAAGCAACCTTGATTGCCACCGGCGGTTACGGGCGCACCTATCGGGAAACGACCAACGCGGTGATCTGTGATGGCGGGGGAATGATCATCGCCCTGGATACGGGTCTCGTTCCCTTTGGAAACCCGGAGGCGGTACAGTTTCACCCCACGGGAATCGTCCCTACCAACATCCTGGTTACCGAGGGATGTCGTGGTGACGGGGGGACACTCCTGGACGTGAATGAAGAGCGGTTCATGCACATTTATGAACCGGGAAAACAGGAACTGGCATCCCGCGACGTGGTCTCCCGCTGGATGACCCATCACATCCGCATTGGAAAGGGCGTACCCAGTCCTTACGGCCACCACCTCTGGCTCGACATTCGTCATCTGGGAGCCAAGCACATCAAAACCAAACTGAGAGACGTGGAAGAGATCTGCAACGAGTTTCTCGACAGAGACCCCATCACGCAACTCATTCCTGTCCGCCCGGCTCAGCATTACAGCATGGGTGGTGTGCGCACCAACAAGGACGGAGCGGCCTACGGCCTGAAAGGGCTTTACGCAGCCGGGGAAGCAGCATGCTGGGATATGCACGGATTCAACCGCCTGGGCGGCAACTCTCTTGCGGAAACGGTTGTTGCCGGAATGATTGTTGGGGAAAAGATGTGCGAATTCCTCGATGGATATGAAGTCACTTTTAAGACGGAAGCCGTTCAGGCTGCTGCAAAGCAGCAGGAGGAGCGCATTTCCAGACTCATCCGTGGCGCTGATGGTAGGGAAAACGTATACAAGATCAAGGCTGAACTGGGTGACATTCTCATGGACAAAGTGGGCATTTTCCGAAACGGCAAGGACCTTCAGGAAGCCGTCGAGGGGATCCAAGCGCTCTATGAGCGCGCAAACAAGGTCGGCCTCAGATCCACCTGTGCCGGTGTCAACCCTGAACTGGCCGTTGCCCTGCGCCTGAAGGGAACGCTTCGACTCGGCCTTTGCATCGCTTATGGAGCCCTGATGCGCACAGAAAGCCGCGGCGCCCATGCGCGGGAAGATTATCCGGAGCGCAACGACCGCGACTGGCTGAAGCGGACTCTGGCATACTGGAAGAGCGAGAAAGACACCCTCCCCACCCTGGAGTACGAGAAGCCTTCCAAGGTATGGGAACTGCCTCCTGGTGAAAGAGGCTACGGAGTCAGTCAGATCATCCCTTCCGAGGATCCTGAAGTGATTGGACAGACAACTCAGCGCAACGAATGAGAGGGACTCAATGGGAAGACAGCTCAAATTCAATATCTTTCGATTCAATCCTGAAGACCCTGCGTCCGTGCCCCACATGGATACCTTTCTCCTTGAAGAAACGGACGCGATGACCCTGTTCATTGCTCTCAACCGCATTCGGGAAGAGCAGGATCCGACTCTTCAGTTTGATTTCGTCTGTCGCGCGGGCATCTGCGGTTCATGCGCCATGTTGATCAATGGAAGGCCCGACCTGGCGTGCCACACCAAAACCAAGAAACTGCCGGAAGAGATCACTCTTATGCCTCTGCCCGTTTTCAAAATGGTGGGGGATCTCTCCGTCGACACGGGCACATGGTTCCGCGGCATGCACCAGAATGTCGAGTCCTGGGTACACACCAACAAGACATTCGATCCCAAGGCCCAGGAAGAACCGATGACCAACGAACTCGCTGAGGAAATCTACGAACTCGAACGCTGCATCGAGTGCGGATGCTGCATCGCCGCGTGCGGAAAAGCCAACATGGTCCCGGACAACTTCATGGGTGCGGCCGCCTTCAACCGCATAGCCCGCTTCATGCTGGATCCCCGCGACCAGAGATCCAACGACGAGTATTTCGAGATCGTTGGAAACGACGAGGGGATCTTTGGGTGCCTGGGATTACTCGGCTGTGAAGACGTCTGCCCGAAGAAGCTACCCCTGCAGGACCAACTGGGGATGTTGCGGCGCAAAATGGGTTGGAGCGCCGTGCAGCACCTTTTCAGCAGAGTTTTCACCAGGAAATAGCTATTTGTCGGGGGAGGCCCGCTC
>JAAYUJ010000699.1 GCA_012517775.1 Deltaproteobacteria bacterium | reverse complement strand
GTCTGATACGTGATGCCGAGTATGTTCCTTTCGAGAGATCCGCCTGATGCCGAAGTTCCTGCTCGATGAAAACGTGCCTCCCGCCATTGGCGTATTTCTCCAAAGCCTGGACTTCGACGTCGTTCACGCCAAAGATTCCGGAATGCTCGGGGCTTCCGATAATCAAATCATGGACCTTGCTCGGCAGGAAGAAAGAACGCTGATAACCTTCTCCCCTATCCCATCCCACCACGGGGAGGGGGAGCGCAGAAGAAGGACATTCTTGAATCAACAGCATTGAGCCGGCGGGGAGGGTCAGGCCGGTTCATGGGGAGGTGGGGGCTCATATCCCAGCCACAGGAGCTCGAGCTCGATTTCCACCTCGGTGAACGGATGGGCTCTCACCCTGTCATTTTCCAGGTGCATCCCCAGGACCACCCACCTGCCGGATTCGAGCTCGAATACGTCCAAAGTCCTGGCTAAGGGATCCAGCAGCCAGAGATGCCTCACCCCATGTTCGGCATAGATCCCGGTCTTCCTGACCTTGTCCGTTCGAATGGTGCCCGGTGACAGGACTTCGCAGACCCAGTCCGGAACAACGGAAATCCAGTTGGTTGCTTCCTCGCCGGGAAAACGCTCCCTACGCCAGCCCGCCAGGTCGGGAACCAGGATGTTTTCACCCAGGGCAATCTCGGGTTCATCAAGAATGATCCATCCGCCAGGGCCGCCGCCTCGACCGAATTGATAGGACGGTCCAACCATATTTCCGAGAGCGGAGGATGCAAATTGGTGTTTCCTCGAAGGCCTGGGGGTGACGATCAGTTCACCGTCGATGATCTCCCCGGTGGCGTTTTCAGGGATGCCGAAGAGATCTTCATAAGTGGCTCTTTTCGTGCCAGGTTGGGACATTCTAAGGCTCCTTTTCGTGGCCTGCTGCCCGGCCGAAATGGAATGAAAGGCACGTAAAAATAGTTTACACTCCAAGGGGCCTGGGTTCAAGCCTTGAGCAATATACCGATAGTCCCGACCACCTTCATTTCAAGGGATTCGGCAACCTTGCGAGCTTCAGCATCATCAATGATTACCCTTGTGCCCGTTGCAACGCCTAAGGCGATTACTTCGGATTCACCTCTGCCCAGGTTGAGGTCCCATTCCAGAACATCTGTGAGTTAGGGCGTCCAAGAATGGCCTCTGCGGAAATGAGAGAAGAGACATAGACCCTATGAAACTTCCCAGGAATCAGGAAGCTGTCGTTCCCGAGGAGAAAGTAACTGGCTATCTTCTTTCCCAGAGCCATCCGGTTGGAAAAACAAAGGCCAGATACTTCAGGAGAATCGGGTACAACGAGAAGAACGTTGAACGACTGATGGAGGATCTGATCAGAATTGCCGTCAGCAATGCAGAGAGTGAAGAAGTCGACACCCGCTTCGGCATAAAATACATCGTTGATGGACATGTGATTTCGCCAACCGGCATCAGAGCACGACTCCCCACTGTATGGATCATTGAAACCGGAGAGAATCTGCAGCGTTTCGTCACAGCATATCCTGCAGGTGAGGAGACGATAGAGGATTAGGAAATGATCAGAGAATCGGAATCCATTGTACTCACCCGAAATATTCCTGAGCACGGGTTGCGTCGCGGGGACATCGGAGCGGTGGTGCACTGCTATAAAGATGGAGTAGCCTTTGAGGTTGAGTTTGTCACAGGGAAGGGTGATACGGTGGCGGTCATCACACTGGAATCGAAGGACGTTCGCCTCATGCACCCCAATGAAATACTCCATGCGCGTGAAATCAAGGCCGCATAGATCCT
>JAAYUJ010000127.1 GCA_012517775.1 Deltaproteobacteria bacterium | reverse complement strand
GGAGCAGCTTTATCTCGTCCTCTCGCAAATTGAGCTCAGGCAAATGAACACATCTGGTCGTCCGCATTGTTTTTGTGGAAATCGTTGGTACTACGGCGCGTGCCGGTTGTCGCCAACGTTCCTGAAGGCGACTCTATGACTGCGAACGAGTTCAGTGAGGAGCTTCCTACGTCCTCAAAAGTGCCGATCAGAAGAAAGAAAAGGGTTTTCCACAACTACGCCTTCGATCTTCTGGCCTGCGTTCAAGTCTTCTGTCACAATCTTGGTTGCCTTCGCCCGGCATGCCGCGGCAACAATCATTGCGTCCCAAAAAGAAAGCAAGTAACGCTCTTCCAATTCCGAAGCCATAAGAATCGATTCTGCATCGTTGAGTTCCACGTGCCAGACGAGATAGCATTCAATGATGGCCCGTGCCTGTGCTGGAGCCAAAGGGTTCATGATCTTGCGTGTGACGTTCACATAGAACTCCTGCAGAACCTGAGTGCTCATAGCACCCTCACCAGTCTCCCAGAGCCTTTCGACCAAGGCTGACGCGATTTCATGTTTGTGCCCGGCATCCAGATCATGAGCGTAAATGAGGATGTTCGTATCAACGAATACTCTCCCTGTCATGAAGCTCCTCTCTGGTGGCCATTATCTTTCCACCCAGATGAAACCCCGATTTGAGCTTTGCCAAGGCTTTTCTCCTGTTCCAATCATAACGCTCGGCATCTTCGACCATCTCTTTCAACTTCTGGCTAAGCAACCGACTGATGGACACCTGCCTTTGTGCAGCAAGGATTCTCGCCTTCTTTATGAGTTCCCTGTCAAGACTCAGAGTAATGTTCTGTTTCATGTTCATCACCTCCATTGCTGGCTGATTAGACGTAAGATACCTATATCACAGGTTTTGAGCGACTATCAACCCACACAATGGAATGCCCGCATCTCACTTCCATTGATTTCCAGGTGGGACAAAATCGGTTCGAGGGAGGTCCTTTATATTTTCATCTCGAAGACGCACATGAGCTCGAGCTCGATTTCCGCCTCCGGGAAGGGTTCCGCCCTCACTCTGTCGTTTTCGAGGTACATCCCGAGGAACACCCACCTGTCGGAGTCGAGTCCGAATACGTCCAGGGTCCTGGCCAAGGGACCCAAAAGCCGGAGATGCTTCACCCCGTGTTCGGCGTAGATGCCTGTCTTCATGACCTTGTCCATCCGTATGTGCTGGTGATCTGCGAACAAAATAAGATCACCAGGGAAAATATTCAGGGGGTACCAGACGTCGTCGGAGAAGTCCTTTCCGTAGCCGGCTTTCCGCTCACGCTTTAACCACGAAGGACACGAAGGGGCACGAAGGATGAAGCCACCTTGTTTGATGTCTTCTTCCATTACTTGAGGGAAATGCAGGTCTTTCCTCTTCTGGAAGCCATTACTCCCAAGGATCGGCAAAGGGAGAACATCCTTTTCATCCAGTTTGTCCTGGTATTCTTATCGAATTCGTCATCCCACTGAAGAAAAACATGGAAGCCACCATCGACGCCCGCCAACTCGCACTCGAAACCACTGGCTCTTTTCCCGCCCGCCGGGATGTGGAAGTCACACATGGTTATGGAAAAGAAAAATACACGGAAAAGGTCAGCACCGAGTTGATCGGTGTACCGGGGCTCATGACCTGCGACTGGTTCAATCCTGAGGGCTCCAAT
>JAAYUJ010000698.1 GCA_012517775.1 Deltaproteobacteria bacterium | reverse complement strand
TGCAAAGGTTCAGCGGCACTCTTGGAATGGAGTTGCTGGGACGATGCCTGGCAAGGACCTTCGGCGACTGGAAAATCGCCGTCATCGAGTGGGAAAGCAGTCCGATTTCACCCGATACCTGGACGAAGCTCGGTCAACTGGGATTTAATCCCTCGCTGAGACAGGAGATCAAGGCTGAACTCATCGGGTTGTCTACTTGACCCCCGCACAGCACTACTCTTCTTCTGACTTCTCTGCAGATAGGGAAATGAGGAAAATACGATTTGGGTACAAGCACATTTGTGTGAAATAATAAAATATTTCATGTAAAGTGCTCCTTCCCGTAAGCGATTGCTTGACCGCTGAAGCGCTGGCCCCTGACACTCATGTGATTCAGACGGTGATTTCAAGGCCGCAGGGTCAACAGGGCAACTCGCTCATGCGGTCTCAGTCTGGCGGCAGGTGCGTGCAGGAGCAGCAACATCGAGCACCTGAAAAGAAATGGAAGAGCTGGAGGTAGATCATGGCAATCCTTGACAACGGTTTGAAGGTGGGGACAGGGCTCGCTATTGGAGTGGGAGCTATCTTGTTGGCGCCCGTTGTGATACCCGCTGTCGCCGCAATCGCGAAGCCATTGGTGAAAGCCGGAATAAAGGGAGGCCTGGTGCTTTACGAAAAGAGCATCGTGGCCCTCGCGGAGGCAAAGGAGGTCATCGAGGATCTCGCTGCCGAGGCACGGGCAGAAGTCTCCAAGGAACGGGCGATGGCGGCTGAGGTGGTGGTGGCCGAAACGGTTGCGAGCCCTGGCGAACAGGCGTAACAGCATGTTCCCGGAGGCCAAGATCACCCATGAGATACCTGGCCGCATGAGGATGCGGATTGTTTCGCGCAGAGGAGACCAGGAGTTCTTCGCAGCCCTGAAAGATCGCCTGGCAGCCCTGGACGGCATCGAGGCAGTCGAAACCAACAGCCTTACGGGGAGCATCCTTCTTTTCCATCACATGGAGAAGGAAGCGCTTGCCACATTCGCAGCGGAAAAAGGGCTTTTCGTTGTGCACTCCTCATGTGCCCAAGCCGACCCTCTCTCGGAGAAGGTGGTTCGCTCCTTTCAACAGATCGACCGGTATCTGACATCATCTACCGATGGTGAACTGGATTTGCCCAGTCTCGCATTTCTGGCTCTCCTGAGCATGGGAGCCTATGAAATCTTCAGGGGCAATTTCATGGCTCCCGCATGGTACACGGCATTCTGGTACGCATTCGGTGTGCTCATGGATGCCCACTCGAGACGCTCATCCGAGGGATAACGGCGCATCACACCAACCCACGACCTTGAGGTGGGTGGGGGTGAGGCATGGGCAGGCTGCGGGCCGGGAAGGCCTTTATATTTGGAGTGAGTCGCTCCGTTGGGTGCATAGTCTCCCATAAGGGGTCCAGAATTATTCAAAGCAAGTAGGAGGTGCAGTATGGCAAACGAAGAAGAGAAAGGTGCAAGACCCATCGGTGAAATGCTCGGTTCCACCGGGACTGCCGTGAAGGATGGCGTCATCAACAGTCTCAAGGGAATTTATGA
>JAAYUJ010000126.1 GCA_012517775.1 Deltaproteobacteria bacterium | reverse complement strand
CGATGCGGAAGAGACTGCTCGACAGGCGGTCATCTTCGATCCCAAGCCGTCTCCTGCCGATGAAATCCGGGCCCATTGACGGGGTGAATTGGAGAGTGCATCAGGTGAAAGGTGAACAGCATTTCAGGGAACGTTGGAAGAGGGGGTTGTTTTAACCTCTCAACAAGCGGGTCGGGATTCGAATCCCGACATTCTCTGCACCAGGTGGCCGGGTATGGAAACCCGACCGGCGAAATTGTCGACATGTGAGCTGATTGAGAGCTTGCGGATTATTCCCTTGACTTCTTGAAAGCGTTCACATAAATAGTATTTCTCGCTTGGGCAGCGAGGCTGGAACCTGCTCCCGGGTGGGCATTGCGAGGGCGGATAGCTCAGCTGGGAGAGCATCGGCCTTACAAGCCGAGGGTCACAGGTTCGAGCCCTGTTCCGCCCACCAAAATCAATCATGGGGTGGTAGTTAAGACGGTTATAACGCCGGCCTGTCACGCCGGAGGCCGAGGGTTCAAGTCCCTTCCACCCCGCCAGTAAAATCAATGGGTTAGGCAAAATCAACCTAGCCTGTTTGGCCTGTGTGCTTCGTTGTGTGCTTCTAGCCCGCAGGCTTCACTAACCTCAGAATCGGCCGCCCTTCGGCTCGTGCGGGAGTCGTAGGGCGGCTTTTCCGTTTGAAGGCATCATCCAAATCAACATTCATCCCCCTCTGATTGTGCAAGTACTTCGCGGTAGTGTTTGCGCTCTTGTGCCTCAGAATCGCTTGAATGACAGTGATGGGATAGCCTGCATCAGCCAGAATGCTTGCTGTCAGATGCCGTATCGCATGGATGCCGAAGGGCTTCACCCCAGCCTTCTGGCACAAGCCGCGTATCCATTTTTGTCTGTTGACGAAGGGCTTTCCGTAAACCTCCTGCGAAAAGGGTGCCTTGCTCTCACAAAGGAAAACATAGTTACTTTCTTCGAAAGTCCGATTCTCATACCACCACGAGAGCGTGTCATGCAGTTCCATCGTCATGGGAATCCAGTCGCATTCCCGGCCAGCCTTCCGTTTCCTGGTCCATAGGCGGATGCGCCGGTTGTCGAAGTCAACGTCATCCCATATAAGCTCGAAAAGTTCACCACGTCTCGCGGCAGTGTGCAGATACGTCAGAAGCATGACTTTATGTTGCCCCCACGTCGTAGACGGCCCAGAAATCATCGGCTGGAGGCATGCAGTGTAGCGAGGACTTTTCACTTCCGTTTGCCGTTCGTTGTCTGCCAAGGGTTTGTCCCTGGGCCATCCTGGGAGATATTTCCTTGCCCCCCTGTGCCGCGATGAGATTCTTCCTGTCTTGTTCGCGGCATTTCCGCTACCACCCGCCAGCCCGCTTTGGGAAGTACTTGAGAAGCACGCCGGGATGAAGGCTGGATGGCTCGAGTTTTGGTTGTCATATCGACGAAGTGAGTTTCTATATCACGATTCAGGAGTTCAGAATGAGGAAATCTTCTGCGACTTATGATTGATGATGCCAAGCCGCAGTAATAGGAATCCTGCATAATGGATGAGTCAGTTGGTCTGAGCTGTATCCTCTTTGGCGAGAGAGTGCAGGGTTGATCGAAGCTTGCCCGCAATGTCCAGGATGGCGAGTCTTTGAGGATAGTGTGGATAAAGCTCCAGCGTTTTTTCAAATGCCATTATAGCTTTCTGGGGGCGGTTCGCTTTGGCAAGGAAAAAGCCAAGGCCCAGCCATGCCTTGGCATCGTCCGAATCCAGCCTGATAGCATCTTTTGCCAATCCAACCGCCTCTTCAACCTCGTTTCTCTCGAAATGGTACCATCCCTTGAGGAGAAGGGCATCGGGTGAGTCCGGCTGAAGATGAAGTGCATAATCGAGGAATTTCTCACCGAGTTCAAGGAATGGGGATGGAAGCCTCTTTTCCCTGGCGACAAATGCCAGAGCCATGCAGGCATTGAACCGCGAGAAGGGATGATACAGGTATTTTGTCCTGAAGCTTGATTTGGCCTGCTGGATCCTGCTTTTTTCCTGATCATCGACCAGTCTGGCCAGAAGTTGGTGACTTTCCGAGTCGGCAGGATTCTCTGCCACGGCTTCCTGCAGGAGTTCCCCGGCTTTCGGGGTCTCTCCCAGCCTGAGAAAGACCTTTGCAATCCAGGTCTTAGAAATGTGTGCCCCAGGATCCGCATTCCCATCCCGATCCAGATCAACCCCTTTGGATCTCGCCATCGCAAGGAGCATCTCCAGAAGATTGATGCTCGCATCCTGGAGATGCGGCACCCGCATAGTCAGTCGCTGCTCGTACCATAGAGCCTTGAAAACTGCATCATAGGCCTCTTGCAGTTTGCCCTGCTCCTTGTAGGCATAGCCAATGACGATCCAGGATGAAGGCAAAGCCATCGAGCCGGAGCCTTCAGGCTTTTCTTCAATAAGCCTCTGTCCCTCCGTCACGGCACTTTCATACTCCCCCAGTCCATAATAGGACAATACAATCGTATTCACAGCCTCGCAATAAGACTCAAAATAAGGCTTGCCGAGGCTGATTGCGATTTTTGCCTCTTCTATGGCTTTTTCGTATTCATGGTGTTGAGTGAGGGCCAGTGCATAGTTTGCGTGGGCCCGGTGATTGTTGGGGGCCTTCCGGACATTGTCCCCGTTCAGAGTGACACTGTCCTGCCAGGTGGAATTGCGTTCAAAAGTGGCCAGACAGAGAACAGATGCGACGATAGCGAAAAGTGACCAGGAAAGCTTCCTGAAATCATTCTCTCGCATCGTCTTCAGAATATGTGCAAACACTGTGAAGGCGGAGACAACCACACTGAGAATAAGACCGATTGATGAAAAATACATGCGGTGCTCAAAAATGAGCTCCAGCGGCACCACGGTCGATTCGATCACAAGGCTCAATAGAAACCACAGAATCCCGTAGGAAATCAGGGGATATTTCTTTCGATGGTAGATGGACGCGAAAACCATCAGGCAAATGATGGAAATACAGATTGCCGTGGAAGGCGGAGAAAAGAGCGAGGTGGAAAGCTCGACGTCGTGTTCCAGGGAGAGACGGCCTGGATTGGGGAAAATGACAACGGAAATATACCATACCACAATACGAGCCTGCGTCAGCAAGCGCTGCTCCAGCGTGAAATGGCGACCCGCATAGCCTCCAACCACCCCGGGCCACGCATAAAGAACAATCCCGACAATTGCAGTGAGGGCAGCTGTCGACCAGACCCAATGCTTTCTGGCGAAACGGGTGATTTCCCGGAATAGTTCGGGCCGGAAGAACCACCCTTCGGTCATAAGGATGAGCAAGGGTACGATCGCGGTGTTTTCCTTGGATAGCAGGCCCAAAATCAGGCTCAGCCCACAGAGGCCAAAATAACCTATTGGCTTCCATGTGAGGGCTCCCTTCTTGAAAGACGCCGTGCGCCCCAAAACGTAAAAGGCAAGGGAGAGGGCAGAGAAGAGTGCCATAAGGGATGCCATCCTCTGTACGATGTATGTGACGGCATTGGTCTGCACGGGATTGAGTGCCCAAAGGGCAGCGGTCCAGAGTGCGATATCGAAAGGAGGGACGGGTGGTGCTTCTCCGTCTGGTGCATTTGCTTTAACGTGCTCTGTAAGCGTCGATAAAAAGAAGAATACCGATAGAAAGCAGAGCATGTGAATAATGAAATTGGTGAGATGAAAATAGAAGATCTCTCCTTGTCCGACCTTGATGTCCCACGAAAAGGTCAGCATGGGAATCCACCTGCTGATACCGAATTTCGTTTCACCCAAGGACAACAGGTTGTTCCATGAAGTGGGATCTATCCGGACACTCGGATCCTGGACAAAGGTGTG
>JAAYUJ010000125.1 GCA_012517775.1 Deltaproteobacteria bacterium | reverse complement strand
CCAGCCACGAAAACATCCACCCCTGCCCTTGCCAGTTCTTCGGCGGTGGTTTCGTTCACCCCACCGTCGACTTCCAACAGCACACGCAACTGCAGCCGATCAATCAGCCTGCGGCAGTCACGGATCTTCTGGAGGACCCCCTGGATGAAGCTCTGACCGCCGAACCCGGGATTCACGGTCATGAGGAGCACCATGTCCACTTCCGGAAGAATCGGTTCAATGGCACAGAGGGGTGTGGCCGGATTCACGGTGACCACGGGACGCGATCCCAGTTCCCGGATGGTTTGAATGGTCCTGTGAAGGTGCGGCGACACTTCCACGTGCACACCAAGCCAATCGGCTCCTGCGTCTACAAACTCCCTCAGGTAGCGTTCAGGCTTCTCGATCATGAGGTGGACATCCAGAGGAAGACTTGTCGCCCTTCGTATGGACTTCACCACGTCGGGTCCTATGGTGATATTTGGAACAAAGTGGCCATCCATGACATCCACGTGTATCCAATCCGCACCCGCCTGCTCCACCGCTTCGACTTCCTCGGCAAGTCTTCCAAAGTCGGCGGAGAGAATGGAAGCCGATAGTCTTTTCATGATTTCTCCTGCAGCGGGTTGGATCATGCAACCCGGACTGTCATTCCGGCAAAGGACCAGAACCGGCCGATCAGGAGAGGATTCCCACGATCGACGGAACGTGGCAGTACGCTCGACATCACCGGACATACTGTAAATAAGGCATTGCTTATTCAGAATGCTCAACAGGTTTCTATTCCCAGGACGCTACGGTGTCAACGGATTCCTGAGTTCATTCAGCTGCCAGAAGGATAACACAGCAATCGGAGCTCATCCTCCCGTGCACGAATCCCACGGCAATACTTGACATGACCCTAACTTTCACCTAATATTCACTTATGCACAGAACGAGATGGTTACTCGAGCATCAAGCTGAAAATGCACTTGGCGGGAATTCGTGATTCACTTCCGACAAGGATGCCTCGGGTGGGGAAACCCGCTCTGCGAGTTCACCCTCGATGGGTAAACCGACTGGGGTTCATGGCTGCATGAGTGACACGTCTTATTGGAGGTGAAAGATGGCCATCGATCTTTATACATTGAAAAAAACGGTTGTGATGGTGCTCCGTGCCGACGGCAACCAGGAGTGTGTCCACGTCCTCCAGCTTGCAGTCAAACAGGCACTTTCCCAGGACTCTCAAAGGATGGTGGACGTTGCTCTGAAGCATGCCGCCGACGAATGGTGCGGCTCAAACACCCTCCCCAAGTGGGTCGTGCAGGTGGGAATCGAAGGGATGCCGAAACCCGGGGCACCCGTTTACCAGTGGAGTTTTCACAAACGGCCATTCTGCTTCGACCATGAACTGGGCAAGCCGGATGGATATCTCGGAGAAAGGACTTCCCAGGGAGGATATCGCATGCGCTCGGTCAAGGAACAGGAGCGGCTGAGGGACCTTGAGACCGCACAGCAAATAGACGATGGCACTGCTTGGGTTTATAAGGATTTCTGGAGGGGCGAACTGTTTGAATCGGGAGAAGAGTTCCTGAAGTACAGGGGCGGGGCGTCGGGGATGGGACTCGATAAGAGAAGGCGCAACGGTGCTCGTCGGTGTCCACTGCCGCCGCGGGTTGCGAAAATCCTTTCCCTCATCCGACTAATTGAGAGAAAGGGAGAACGCGCTTCCGCAGCCGATCAGCATTTCCTAAGTTGTCTGAAGGACAAAGCATTCCGGTTGGGTCACGTGCTTTGAGGCGCAGTCGGAAGTAAATTATGACCGATTCTGCAGGCTCCGGCAAGTGATGTGTTCCGCCTGCATGATCCAAGATGTGCGTGTTATAGCCACAGCCCTGTAAGGAAGGGTCTGCAGTACGCACATGTCATGCCTGCGAAGCCTTTGTCTGGAAGCTCTGATCGGTGAGCGGGCAATCAGGTCTCCACTTGTGATTCCTGTCAAAGCTTGTCCCGCAGGCAGCAGGCATGCAGATGGATCGGATTCCATCCTCCAGCATACCGTTGTCTGGATTGGAATCCCGATCTGCGAAGAGGCAAGCGGAATAACTCTTCAAAGCAGTCGTTCATGTCCCTGCGGGACACCCTAAAAGATGAAAGTGGTTTTGCAGGTCGGGTTTCCTTACCCGACATGCGATCCTCGGGATCAGAATCCCGACCTACGGGCAGTGAACCCAATAACTCTTTAGGGCAGCAATTCAAAAACAACCTGTACATAAGGGATAAGATTTGAAGATGCCCAATCTGTATAAACGTAATCACTCTTGTATAAAAAGTGATTTCCGTCCTCAAGGGTGTACTCCTGATGGAACGATTCAGTCACATCACTAATATGGTTCCCGGCTTCGGTTCCAGAGACAATGAATTTAAAGAAATAGCCTGTAAAATCAACAGACAAGGGAAGGTCCGACACGTTGAACTGCGTGCTGCCTTTGTTGATGTAGGTGATGTAGTAACCCGTTGGAGGGATTTCTTCCCAGCTGATCTTCGCCGAGGCAGATTCGATCTTGCTCCAGTTCTCGCTCACTGTCCCCGATATTTCGAGCGTAATGTTGTGCGGCTTCCTATCAGGCCCCACCTTCTCGTTCTGACCGGAGTATTTGACCTGAAAATAGTTCCCCGACCAGGTAGGCGCTCCAACCGGCAGGAGTGTATCAGCAAAATACTTCTTGCCGATATAGATACTCGGACTTTGACCCTCGAAATGACTACTGTTGATCTGCGTGTCGAAATGGTGATTGCCCCAGCATTCGAGCTCCACGCCTGTAACATTTCCATACGGGTAGACGGCGAACTCGACAGTGTTGCTGTCCTTGGATTGATCGGTAGTCATCCTGACCTTACAGTTGCCAGGATCGCCTTCGTAATTCTTGGGCACGATGACCCTAATCTCCTGAGCGGACCACGCGGTAACCTGACCTGAGTACCCCGCGCAGCCTTCCCTCCAGAAAACGACATACCCTGGGGACTCTCCGAATCGTGACCCGACAAGGGTTATTTCGCTCCCTGGCCTCCCTGCCCGGGGGGTGATGGATTTGATGATGGGGTCGGTATCGCGCACCTTGATAGTGACGCCAGCCTGACCAGATCCCACATTGACGGTGAGAAAATAGAGTTTCTCATTTTCCAACCCCGTAACAGCGACGGATGTCATCCCCTGGGAGAGCCTTCCCAGTGCGCGTGCCTGGTCCCTCCGGTCGTCCGGAAGGGCGTAAACATCGACCTGCACTTTACTCGGCAGTTTGCCGTCCACTTCGACCTGCAGATTGCGGGAGGTCTTCCCTTCGGGGACCCAAACCTGAACGGCGCCGAGCTTCGCCGTGTACGTAGCCGCCATATTGAGGGTCAGGGTGACCTCATCTTCGGTTGTATTGAGAGTTTTCCTGACGGAAGCAACCTCCGTGGAAAGGCTGCTTTGGATCGCAGGCATGGCGCTTGAGGGATTGAAGATGAAGTCGTTGGCGAAGTGCTGATAAGCGTACGGCAAACCGTGATCGATACCGTGGACGGTGCGCAGATACTCATCGAGGGGGCTGATCACGGTACCGATATCCCACCAGGACGGATTCGCAACGTAATCCCACATCTTCTTGAAGTCCGCCCCGCCCTGTACCAGACTCTTGATGAAGTGGGCGGTGTCGTAACCTTTGTCGTGGGCAGCGCTTGTGTCCGTGATGGAAGCTTCGAGATACTTCTTGGTAATCCGGTTGCCCATCTTCTTGAATGCACCCTTCCAGGCCACTTCCTGTGCCGCATAATCCGCCGTGCTCTCCACCCACCAGAGCCGCCAGGTGAGGCTGTACAGGCTGTCCAGGTAACCGTAGGATTCCGCCTGAATCGCGTGGAAAAGCTCGTGTGCGGTCTGCTGCCTGAGGTCGTCGGGATTCGCAGCCGCCGTTCCGATAAAGATATGCCCGGTATATTTGAAGCGGAACGGGTAGTTGTTGATCAGCATTGGTCCGGCATACAAGTCCCCGATATAGACGATGACAGGCCCTGTGAGTGTGAACCCTGCGTCTTTGTAGGATTTGTAGGCGTGCATCATGAAAGCCATGACATCCTCGGCGAAGTCGGGAATGGAAGGATAGGACGAATTTTTGGGTTTAGTGTACCACCCCTGCTTAGGGAGGTCGTTCAGCTCTTTGGCGTCGTAGATGAATCTGAACGGACCCAGCTCGTAAATGGAACAGCCCTTGAGGTACATGAGCATTGCGAAAACGCCGGAACCCTTCACAGGGGCGCTCGCGAGATGGGCGAGAGGGTCTACCTCCGTTGGAAGCTGCTTCCATGCCTGTTCTTTGGGGTTCCATTGACCGATGCTGATGAATTTTCGGGGTGGAGTGCCGGGTGGAATCAGGGCTGGATCATACTCGAGCTGCAGGGTGTACTCACTGATCGGCTCAACGGAGTCCATAGACGGTCCTTTGTGAGGCGGGTCTTCGGGGGTCGTACCGGCATCGCTCGGAGCTGTCTCCTGAGCTTGCACTTTGACTTCGTATGCCGTGAGAACCCGGCTGGCCGCCATGGCTGGCTGAGGAAGCGACGGCGCCGTGATGATCTTCACGAGAGACGGTGCACTCAATCCGCCCCCCGGTATGGTGAGGCTGATCTTCTTCCCGTACGAGACCGTCTGCGGGGATGTGGATGGGGAAAGCAACTTTGAGAAGAGCACCGCAGGCGTCTGCCTACCTTCCACAAGGCTGAAGCCGCTGTTTCCGGATGCCTCATTCCAGGCCCAGGTCGATGGTTCTGAATCGAGGACGGTGTATGTCCCCGGCTGAAGTGTGACCCGGGGATAACACTCCCAGTGCGCGTTGGCCGTCCCGTCTCTCCCAGGCTTGCCGATGGCCTGCCACGGACCGAAAACAACACCGTCGCTCCGTTTTATCCGGATTTTCCCTGGTTCCAGGAGCTCTGCGGGTGACCAATGATAGTTGACGATCCTGGCGATGAACTGTCGAGTACTCAGGGTAAACGTGGTCGGCTCATGAGGATTCCTCGACACCTTCCCCTTCGTCCAATTGTCGCATAAGCGTATCACTGATCCCTTGCGGACGAAGCGAATGCCGTTGGAAGGCCGGCTATTGACTTTAATGAAGACGTTT
>JAAYUJ010000697.1 GCA_012517775.1 Deltaproteobacteria bacterium | reverse complement strand
GCGATGGAGAGGATGAGGACCACTTGGGGAAAGATGTAGAAGGTCTCGGCGATGATGATTCCCACCGCTCCATAAAGGTCGATGTCAAGAGATAGGGGAACTCCGAAAGCGCGCTGGAGGAAGCCGAACAGGCCTGTCGTCACCACTCCCTTCTTTCCGAAAAGGTAGACCAGCACAATACCGTTGAGGAGTGTAGGGGCAAACACCGGCACCATGGCGATGCTCAGGAAAATGCTCTTACCGGGAATTGCAGTTCGCGTAAGAGCGTAGGCAAAGAGAAACCCCAGGAAAACCGACACGGCGGTGGAGATGAGTGAAACTGTGAGGCTGTTGTAAAGAGAGGCGGAAAGGGCGGGGGTCTGGAAATACCGGGCGAAATTAGCCAGGCCTGCAAAGTGGCCCCGTGAGTCGGACAGGCTTCTGGTGAGGAGCTCCAGGATTGGAAAGAGAACGGCAACGATCATCCAGAGGCAGACCAGAACAATCAGCCCACGCTTAATGGTCTGGTCGAGGTGCACAGCGCCCGAGATTCCCTTTCGAGTCAGGATGGAAATGGCGCCGATTGCTCGCATCAAACGTTATGTGCTCCCTGGGACCTCTTTGAGGGGTCATGCCGCATAAATAAGAATCCTGTCGGCGGGAAGCTCCACGTCCAGTTGGGAATTTTCCGATATGCCGAAACGTCTGATCTTCTCCGTTGGGATATCAGCATGGACGACACATTTCTCCCTGGTTCCGAGATGAAGATGAAGGGTGGCCCTGTAAATGGGTCCCCTGAATTCGAGACTTTTGACCCAGGTGGTGAGAGCGTTCCGTGAACCGGACAAGCGGTCGACCACGATATCCTCGGGCCGGATGGCGACCGTTGCATGTCCGCCCTCCGCGACATGCTCCCCGTTGGCTACATGAAGACGGACCTCTCCCAGGCGATAGACCCTCTCCGTTTCCTTCACCGCATTCCCCATGAAGTTCATGGAACCGACGAAGGATGCCACAAAGGGGGTTGCTGGTTTCTCGTATATTTCCATGGGACTGCCGCTCTGGACGATTTCCCCCCGGTCCATCACCAGGATTCTGTCTGCCATGGTAAGAGCTTCTTCCTGGTCGTGGGTGACCATGAGCGTGGTCACATTGAGCTTCCGCTGGAGCTGCCTGACCTCCGACCGCAGCATGAGGCGCACCTGAGCGTCCAGCGCGGAAAGAGGCTCATCGAGGAGAAGCAGGTGCGGGGAGAGGGCCATGGCTCGGGCGAGAGCCACCCTCTGCTGCTGTCCGCCTGAAAGCTGTGCCGGAAACTTGTGGGCGAAACCGCTCAAGCCGACCAGGCGAAGAAGGCCGTCCACGCGATCCTGCATGGCCTTGCGCGTTTTGAGGTGACTCTTGAGACCATAGGCAATGTTCTGGCCCGCTGTGAGATTGGGAAAAAGGGCATACGACTGAAAGACGATCCCAACGTTGCGCCGGGACACGGCCACATGGGAAAAGTCGTCATCGCCGAAAAAGACACTGCCGGCATCCTGCTTTTCTAGACCCGCAATGATCCGGAGAAGCGTGGTTTTTCCACACCCACTCGGACCAAGAACACAGAGGAATTCCCCCCTGGCTGCCTCGAGGGATACGTCACGCAGGGCTACGGACCGCCCGAATTGCTTGGTGATGCCGTATATCCGGAGATAGGGCTCGTTTGAGACGTCGGAAGCGTCGAGGCAAGGCTCCTGATCGACTTCCCCCGCTTGCGGGGCGACCTTGCGGTGGCGCAAGGCTGGGCTCTCTTTCATACAGGGCTCCCTCTATTTCTTCGGCTCGCTTTTCGCCCCGTAGCGCCTGGTCCATTCATCCAGTATCGCAGAGCGGTTCTTGGCCGCCCAATGGAGGTCATTCTTGATAAGCTGTTTCATGGGCTCTCTGGGAAATCCCTCAGGCACCGGCTCACCCGTCGGAGCGGCAACGATGGCGAAGCTCTTGGCATACTCCTTCATGGCGGGCTCACTGATGGCCCAGTCCAGGAAAACCATGGCTTCAGGCTTGATGCCGGCCTTCTTCACGAGCGCATTGGCCTCCAGGTCCCAGCCGGAGCCCTCCTTGGGGAAGACCGTGAGGATCGGCTCGCCTTTCTGCTTCTGGATGATGCCACGATAGCCGAATGAGATCCCTATGGGAAACTCGCCCGCACCAGCCATCTTGCATGGCTTGGATCCTGAATGGGTGTAAACGGCCATGTTTTCGTGCAGCTTGTCCAGGTACTCCCAGCCCTCCTTCTCCCCCATGAGCTGCAAAATGGCGGAGACGGTCAGGTAGCCGGTTCCGGAAGAGGCCGGATTGGGCATGGTGATGTGCCCTTTGTACTCCGGTTTGATGAGATCCGCATATGAGGTGGGAGCAGGTATCCTTTTGGCTCCGATCTCCACCGTGTTCACACAGAATCCGGTTTCCCAGGCGTCGATCCCCACCCATTTGGGGGAATTGGAGTTGTCTTTGAATTGTGGAAGGATTCTTTCAACGCCCTTGGGAGCATAGGGTTCCAGCATCCCCTCCTGGTCGAGAATCAGGAGGCTGGTTGCGGCCGTACCCCAGACGACGTCGGCCTGGGGGTTGGCCTTCTCCGCCAGCAGCCTGGCGGTGACGATTCCCGTGGAATCCCTCACGATCTTCACTTCGATTTCCGGGTGCTGTTTCTTGAAGGATTCGAGGTAACGCGGGATCTGAT
>JAAYUJ010000696.1 GCA_012517775.1 Deltaproteobacteria bacterium | reverse complement strand
TGTCCGCGCTGCGTGAGGACCTTGCGTCTCTGTTCGTCGGTGAGAAGGCAGAAACGCAGGCAACTGCCGCTTCTGTCCGGCCAGCCCTCGTATTCCACGATCTCGTTGCCGTCTTCATCGGTGTGGATGCGTTTGATATACGAATCGCTGATCAGTTCATGGAAAAGACAATTTCCCACTCCCCCGACACACCGGTTGCCGTGGACGAGCACCTCTGTCGCCACGCCCAGTTTATCTGCGGCTGACTTGAACTTCGCAAGCTTTTCCACAGTGTTGATCTCCGTGCTTGCTACGATCTGTACAGCCCCGTATTCTCTGTACTCCGCCATCTGAGCGGGAGTCTGGATATTGCACCCAACACTCGCATGAATGATCAGTTCAGGAAAATTGTCTCTCACCATCTGCATAATCGCCGGGGTCTTGACGATGACCCCCTCAGCCCCCCAAGAGGCATATTTTGCGATTTTTCCCATTGCCACCATGAATTTGTCGGGGGGAACTTCAGCATTGAGAGCGACCCTCACCTTACCGTTGAAGGATTCTGCGATCTCTATGGCTTCCCGGATCTGAGAGTCCTCCAGTTCCCAGGCGCATTTCCTCCTGCTGAATCCTTTGGAGCCCACATAGACGGCATCGGCACCGTTCGAAAATACTGCCTCCACCATGGCCAAGCTGCCACCCGGAGCCAGGAGTTCGTTCATGGAACCCTCCTTGTCTCAATTACGAGTGCTGTAAGAGATAGATATTCCATAACAGCGGTCGAATTGTACCTAACCTGGCTTAATTGTAAAGGAGCCGAAAAAATCGACAACAACGAAATTGCCGGTGCCGACTCACCACCGCATTCCCCGGTGCCCCTTTGGGGATCACCGGGCAATGAAAAGGGGCACAGAGTGGAACGTCATGACAATGTTCGCAGGAATTTTCAGCAACAAAGCTCTCTCATTTGGCAGTCAAGCACTTTGCCTCATGGTTGGGGGGAGAGAGCTGGAGAGAGGACGAACCCGGTATGTCCGAACGCGAACCTCTCCCCGTATTCGGCGGCTAGCCGGGCGATGGGCTTTTGCCCCGTGCAGTGACTGGTCGCCAAAATCCTCAGCCGGTACTTTTTGAGCTCCTGGATTGTCTGTTCCAGTTGGGTTTCCGGAGAAAAACCCAGGTGGGTTCCTCCGAGGATTGCATAGATTCGATCCTCCCCCGTCTTGTCGATGACATGATTCAAGATGTTGATGAGACCTGCATGGGCGCATCCCAGAACGATCACAAGGCCTTGAGGAGTCTTGAGCACCAGGGAGTAGTCGTCAAGAAACGGGTCGGGTTCCCAATCGCCGTTCTTGCGCACGACGAACTTGGGGTCCCCTGTTTCAAATGCAGTCACCCGCGGGACTTCTCCGGTGATATAGATACCCGGGGCGATCTCCGCGAAGGATTTCTCCCACTGGAATCGGGCACCCCGGGTAGTGAGGTAGGCTTCATGCCAGGGTATGCCAATGGAGACAAGCTTTTCCTCCTTACCCATGAGCATCCACCTGAATCTTTCCCGGAGAATGTCGGGGTGGGCGACAATGTCACAGGGACCATGCATGCCGAGAAAGGCGAGCAAACCACCGGTGTGATCGAAATGGCCATGGCTGAAAACGAGCCTGGATACCTGGCGCAAGTCCTTTTGCAGCCTCAGGGAATTCTGGATCAGGCTGAAACCCTGTCCGGTATCAAAAAGGATCTTTATATTCTCAGTCTCCACATATGCGGCGAATCCGTGTTCCCCAATAAGGCCTGGAGTCACCACGGTATTCTCACACAGTACGGTAATCTTCCAGTCCATTGAATCCTCCGTGTCTGCCCACCTTCCGAGCATGCCCGGACAAATACAAAAATTGGAAAAAGTCCAAACACCCAGCCTGTCAACGCAGCTTGCGACGAAGCAGCTTTCCGGTAGGTGTGCGGGGCAGTTCCGCGACGTACTGGAAAACCCGTGGCAGCTTATAGATCGCAATGTGCCCCTTGAGAAACTCAAGCATCTGATCGGTGAACTTATCATCTCCTGTATTTCCGGGTTTGAGCACGACAACTGCTTTGACGATCTGGCCCTTGTCGGGATCGGGTATACCCACGACGCCCACGTCGGCTACCGCAGGGTGCTTGGCGATGGCTTCCTCCACTTCGGAAGGGCCGATCCGGTACCCGGAGCTCTTGATCATGTCGTCTTCCCGGGCCACAAAGAAGATGTTGCCATCCTCATTCATGTAAACGGCGTCGCCCATCTGGTTCCAGCCGTTCAGCACACCCTTTTTCTGGGACTTGATGAGTCTCTCATCGTCCACATATGGATTCCAGTAAAGGGTACCCGAGGGTCCCTTGAGAATCATGCTGCCCACGTCACCCGGTTTGCAATCGTTGCCGGTAGGATCCACAACCCTGATTT